>JAJZHE010000033.1 GCA_021804655.1 Acidobacteriota bacterium | reverse complement strand
AAGAATCCAACGAAGGCAGCGATGCCAGCGCCGGCGAGCTTGCCGGGATCGATGACGACGCCGTAGATCTCCATGTAGTCAAGCTCGCTGAGGCCTGCGGATTTCTCCAGCAGGTGGATGCCGGAGAGCAGGGTTTGGCCGGCTTCGGACTGCGCGCCACCGACAAGCTGCAACTCGGCGGCGAACTGACGGCTGAGGCGTTCGGTGGCCTGGGCGCGAGATTCGTCGCTGGGCTGGGTGTTGTAGAGCAGGTCGAGCAGGGTTTCATGGCTGGCGCGTCGAGTGGCAAGCTGATCGGAGGCAATCTGGCCGGAGGCGATGGCCTGGGCAAGTTGTTGGGCCTGCGCATCAAGCTGTGCGACGCGGGTGTTGATGGTGTCGGCTTCGACCCAATCCTGGAACATGGCCTGGCCCATGTAAACCGATCCGATGCGGCCCAGAACGCGGACCATGTTGACGTTGTTTTCGTTCAGCGTGGGGTCGCTCTGGTCGCTCATGGGATTGGGTGAGACGAAGAGGTAAAAGCGGTTTTCGGAGTGCTGATGTCCGTCGGCGTCGTCCATGAGCTGCTTGGCCATGCCGAGGGGCTGATTCTGGAGGATGCCGCCGTCGGAGTAGTTGAAGGTGCGGCTGCCGTCGGTCCATCCCAGGGGCTTGTCGGCGGCGTAGTCGGCGAGGGTGCGGGTGAGGTCTTTGGTGCGGAAGGCGACAGGAAAAGCGCCGCTGGCGACGGCCGCGGCGGCAACGTCCTTCCAGGTGGCCAGGGTGCGGTCTGAGCGCGTGAGAGTGCGCCGGATGGAGTCTTCAAAGCGGGTGTAGAGAAACTCGCCGCCACCGATCATGGGCAGGCCGTAGTTGACTCCGGTGAGGTTGGTGAGCGCCATGCCGAGACGGATTTCGCCGGTGAGAGGATGAATGGCTGCGTGCGGGCCGTGATCGACGATCTCGTCATTTTGAACGTCGCTGAGCAGCTTTTCGCGAGCGATGGTCTCAATCAACTGCGAGGAGAGCAGCGAAAGCAGGGCAGGATCGCCGCCGTCGGCGATAGGCGCATCCGTGGTATCGAGCAGGTCGGCGAGGGTGATGCGCTGCACCCAGGTTTCGTAGAGAGGGTTGTTCCAGGGCGCTGGATTGCCCAGGGTATCGACAAAGGACGGTCCGTCGAAGAGCAGTTTTTGGGTGAGAATGGTGGCCGTCATGCCGCCGGCAGAGGCTCCGGTGAGTACATCCAGATAGATGGGTTGTCCGTCCTGGTCCTGCTCGACTTTGAGGTTGTGCTGGCGAATGGCCTCCAGCAGTTCATAGAGCGCTCCGGCTTCGTAGCTTCCCAGTGAAACGGCTCCGGCGATGGTGATGGCGAGGCGCTTGAAGGGACCGATGGGCATGCTGAATATCTCCTGTGTGGGTCTGGCTGTCGAAGCGTGAAAACAGCTCAAACGAGCGCAGCTTTCCGGGCTGCGGTCCACTTTACCCTAAAGACACATTATTGGATGCAGGAGATTCAATGGGGCTGTGCGGCGGCCAGGCGAGCGAGCCGGATGAAATCGCGGACGCGCTGGTGGTCTTTGATGCCGGGGCGCGCTTCGACGCCGCTGGCCACATCGACGCCCCAGGGGCGAAGCAGCATGATGGCTTCGGCGACGTTCTCTGGCTTGATGCCGCCGGCGGCGATCAGGCGAGGTTTTTCCTGTCCGGAAAAGATGCTTTGCGCGGCTTGCTGCCAGTCGAAGGCGACGCCGGTTCCGCCGACGATGTTGCCGATGCGGGTGTCGATGAGGACAGCATCGGTGACGCCATCGGCAGCGATGGCAGCCATCTGCGCGGCAGCGTGGGGGCCGTAGTGGACGACGCGGAGGATGCGCAGATGGGCGCCAAAACGCGCGCGGAGGAAGTGAGCGGATTCTGACTGGGATGGATCGGCGTCGCGATGCAACTGGACGCCGGTCAGGCGGCAGCGGTCCACGATGGTGGCAATTTCGTCGTCCGCGGTTTGCACGAAGACGCCGATGGATTCAACGCGACTGGGAAGCAAGGGAGTGATTGCGGCGACTGTCTCTATCTTTGCCTGACGCGGACTGGGAGCAAAGACAAACCCGACGGCATCGGCACCGGCCTCGGCGGCGGCCAGAGCGTCTTCGATGCGGGTGTTGCCGCAGATTTTGATCCAGAGGCTCATCGCGGCAGGCTCATGGCAGCAACATTCATGGCAGAAGGGATTCCGCCTGGGCGAGCAGCGCGGCAAGCGCAGCACCGGGGTCGTCGGCGCGCATGAGGCTTTCGCCGATGAGAAAAGCGTCGAATCCGGCACGGCGAAGCTGGGCAATCTCCGCGCCGCTGGCGATGCCGCTTTCGGCCACGCGCACGACGCTGGAGGGGATGAGCTGGACGAGATGGAGTGAGGTTTCGAGGCGGACCTCGAAGGTGCGCAGGTCGCGGTTGTTGACGCCGATGGCATCGGGCGGCTCGGACATGGCCAGCACGCGCTCCAACTCGGCGCGGTCGTGGACCTCGGCAAGAACATCGAGTCCAGCGGCGTGAGCAGCGCGGGCCAGGGTGAGAAGCGTGGCGTCATCGAGCGCGGCGGCGATGAGCAGGATGGCATCGGCGGCGTGAGCGCGGGCTTCGACGATCTGGTAAGGATCGAGCATGAAGTCCTTGCGCAGGCAGGGCAGGGTGGTGTTGGCAGAGGCGATCTCCAGATTGCGCAGATTGCCCTGGAAATACGGTTCGTCGGTGAGGACGGAAAGCGCGGCTGCTCCGCCGGAGGCATAACGCGCAGCTAGCCGGGCTGGGTCAAAATCTTCTCGAATCAGACCTTTGGATGGCGATGCTTTTTTGATCTCCGCGATGATGGCCGGTTTTTTCTGCGTTTGATGACGCAGCGCGCGCGCCCAACCGCGCGGAGTGTGGGCAGCGGCCTGCTTTTCCAGAGCGGCGAGGGGATGGATGGCCCTGGACTGCTCCAGGTGAGCGCGCGTGGAGAGCAGGATGCGCGCCAGGTGAGTTTGCTGAAGCGCATCCGGAGCGTCTTGCCGGTCTGTTTGCGTCGCAGTGGTCATGGCCCCAGTATATTCGTCAGGGGAAGCGTCGGGCGTTGACCGCGTGCGAGTTTTCCCCTACGATAGAAGATGCAGAGTCACGCGACGGCTGTCCTTTGTGGGCGTAGCCAGGAGCGGAGAGTCGATTGCGCCGGTTTTTGACGGTTTGCAGTCATTGCAACGAATTTCAGCCGCAGGGGCTACCCCAGGCAACCAAGGATACTTCGCAGCTTATGGCAAATCATGTTTCTTCGTTGAAGCGCGCACGTCAGACCGTAACCCGTACCGAGGTCAATCGCGCCAATCGTTCGCGAATTCGTTCGGCCCTGCGCTTGATGCGCGAAGCCCTGGTGAAGGGCGAATCGGCGACGGCCCAGGCGCAGTTTCGCCTGACGTCCTCGGCGCTGGACAAGGCTGTCCAGAAGGGCGTGCTGCACAAGAACACGGCGTCGCGCTACAAGAGCCGCCTGAATGCACGTCTGAAGGCGCTGGTCACGGCGTAAGCGCAGGACAGATTCCGTTTGCAACAAAAGCCAGCGGCAATCCGCTGGCTTTTGCTTTTGCCCGAGCGCGTTGCGGATGCGCGCAGCGAGTTGGGGTGGAGGTTGCTGGCGAGAAGCAGATTCCCTTCGGGGCATTGCATGCAGCAGATGCGCGTGCGCGCTTTGGCGCTCCCGTTGGTCGCGGGCTTGCTGGGGTGGAGGTTGCTGGCGAGAAGCAGATTCCCTGCGGGAAGGCCAACCAAGAAAACAAAAGCAATCGGAGATTTCCTACACAGGGCAGGTGGCGGCGATCCACTGGTCGAGGAAGGCCAGCAGTTCGTGGGGTGGACGGAGCCAGAGCGGTGCAGCGGTAGCGCGATGCTCGGCGCGTACGAGCACGGCCAGTCCTGCGGGTCCGATGGCCTGAAATGCGTCTTCGTCGGTGGCGTCGTCGCCGAGGTATGCGAAGAGCGTTTCACCCGGAAGGCTGCTGCGAATTGCCTGCACGGCGTCACCTTTGTGAGGGCGCGTGACGCGCAGTTCGAGTCCACCATCGAAGGGCAGCAGGCGCAGCGAAGTTCCGGCGAGCAGCGGCGTCCAGAGGCGTATGGCGAGGGCGCGCATCTGCTCGGCTGCGCTGGAGGATTGCTGACGCCAGTGGAGAGCGATGCCACCGGCTTTTTCTTCGAGTGTGGCGACCAGGCCGAAGTCTTCGAGCTGGCTTCGAGCGACCTGGAGCGCTTTGTCGTCGGCCTCGGCAAGGGAAAAGCGTTCCATGTGGCCGTTTGGAGCACGTCGTTCCAGGCCGTGCGCGCCACGGATTTCGATGCCGGAGAGCGGCTTGAGCAGGGTAGCGACTTCGGCGGCGGGACGGCCGGAGATCAGGGTGATTCCGCTGGCAGGAGACTGCTGGATGCGAGCAAGGCGCTCGGTGACGCCCGCATAGGGTCGGGCTTCCATGCGCCGCGAATGGAACGGGGCGAGGGTGCCGTCGTAGTCCAGCAGCAGGCGCGAGTGAGGCGTTGTGGCGAGGCGCGCGAAGAACGCGCGCAGCACTTTTTGCTGTGATTCCAGTAACAGGTCAGACATGGATCACCGTGTTTTCTGCGGTGTTGTCCTGATCTTCGTCGGTGGAAATGGCGGCGGTGTCATCGAAGCCGTTCTCCAGACGCAGGTCGCACAGCTCGCTGAGCAGCTTGCTGGCCCACCAGTAGATGTTGTGGTCGCTGACCCACTTGCGCATGCGTCGCATGCGGTCGGTGGCTTCTGCGCTGTCCATGGCGAGCGCCTGGGCGATGGCTTCGCCGGTGGAGGCGATGTCGTAGGGGTTGACGATGAGGGCGTCGCGCAGTTCACGCGCGGCTCCGGTGAAGCGGCTGAGAATGAGGACGCCGCGCTCGTCCTGGCGCGAGGCGACAAACTCCTTGGAGACGAGGTTCATGCCGTCGTGGAGAGAGGTGACGATGCAGACGTGCGCGGCGCGATAGTAGCGCGTGAGTTCCTTGCGATCCTGCTGCTGCTGGATGAGCAGAATCGGACGCCAGTTGCCGCGTCGGAATCGTGCATTGATGCGCTCGGCTTCGATCTCGATCTCGCGTTGCAGTTCAGCGTAGCGGGGGATGGTGGAGCGAGAGGGCGCACCGATCTGGATGAGCGTGAATTCGCCCTGATGCTGCGGATGACGCTCCAGCATGCTTTCGACGGCTTGAAAGCGTTCGAGGATGCCTTTGGTGTAATCCATGCGATCGACGCCGATGGCGACGATGCTGGCGTCAAAGTTCCACTGGTGGCGAATTTCGTGCAGATACTCGTCGCTGCGCTTGTCCTTTTCGGCGTACTCCTCCGGCGGCAGATCGACGCTGATGGGAATGGGACGGACGATCGACCAGTGATCGTTGCGCTTGACGGAGAAGTGCTCCCAGTCGACGCGCGCTTCGAGGGCGCGATCGACGGTATCGAGAAAGTTGTTGCAGTGGGCCTGGACGTGAAAGCCGATGAGGTCGGCGCCGAGGAGACCGTGGACGAGTTCGCGCTGCCAGGGGCAGATGCCGAAGGACTCTGGATTGGGCCATGGGATATGCCAGAAGATGGCGACGCGCGCGTGGGGGATGCGCTCTTTGAGCAGTCTTGGAAGCAGTGCGAAGTGGTAGTCCTGAATGAGGACGACGGGATGCTGGTCGTTGCCGATCTCTTCGGCGATGGCGTCGGCGAATTTTCTGTTGGCGCGCTCGTACTGCTCCCAGTCTCCGGCGCGGAAGGTAGGGCGGGTGTGGGCGATGTGACAGAGCGGCCAGAGACCTTCATTGGAAAAGCCGTAGTAGTAGCCTTGCTCTTCTTCATGGGTGAGCCAGACGCGGCGGAGGGTGTAGCGCGGCTCCTGCGGAGGCGCCTGGAGACGGCCATGACGGTCGGCGGTTTCACGGTCGGCTGTGCCGCTGCCGTGCGCGATCCAGGTGCCGTTGCATGCGCAGAGGATCGGCTCAAGCGCGGTGACCAGACCGCTGGCGGGCACCTGGACGGCGATGCCGTGAGGGCCGTGGTTGTGGATATATGGCTCGCGGTTGGAGACGACGTAAAGATGGCTGTCGGCGAGCTTGGTGCGTACGTGATCGGCGAGCCGTTGCGCGGTCCAGACTTGAGCGCGAGCATTGCGCAGGCGCGCCTCGGCAGCGGCAGCGGCACGCGCTACCTGAACGCTTTCAATCAGCGGCGCGACCTCACTGGTGAGCGGGGACAGGAAGTCGAGTGTCTCGATCGGCGGCTCGGTGTGATTGTCGCCCATGCGCAGGGCGCGCATCCACTCCGCGGCGCGCGCGATGGGGCGCGTGAGCGTCCAGCGGACGATGAGGAGGGTGATGGCGGCGATGATGAGCACCTGGAATCCGAAGTGGATGAGAGCGAGCGCCCAGACGCGCAGGGTGGCGTTGCGGATGTATCCGGTGTCATAGACGACGACGATGGCGCCTGCCGGCTTCTGGTCAACGGCGTGCAGCGGCGCAACCAGCAGATAGACGCGGTGCAGGCGCATGCGCGTGTAGAGTCCGACGGTGCGGTTTTCGTGCATGGCGGCAAGTGCTTGCGCGGGCAGTTTGCGCAGCAGCGGAGCGATGACGCGAGGCATGGCCAGGGGCTGCCCGTTGGCGTCGAGCACGGAGATGCCGAGGAGTTGTCCGCGATTGCTGAACTGCTCGCTGAGTCTCGCGATGGAGTCGCGGTCGCCGGTGTTGAGCATGAGCTGCGCGGTGCTGGTCAGGCCGTCGGCGAGCGTATCGGCTTTGCGTTCGAGATCGGCGTAGAGGCTCAGCTTCTGTTGCCGCACCTCGTACCAGGAGGAGATGGTGGAAACAATAGTGATGCCCAGAACCAAAGCGACGATCAGCCGCAAACCAACACTTTTCATCGTTCTCCTTGCTCACCCGGTCAGTGGCGCTCATCGCTGTTTCAGCGACCAGAGACCACAGAGCGGGCTAATGCGCAATGCTGACCCGGTATGCAGGTCGCCCCGACGAGGCGCATTGCGGAGATGGATTCAATCCGGCAGATTCTGTGATCTCCGGACGACCATGGCAACGAAAAGTTCAGCAAAAGGACCAGCGAGCGGCCCGAAAAATCGTGAATCAGTATGGGCGTTCCCAGGCAGGATAAGGGTGCCTGATTGTGCGCCGATGCTCTATCTTGCGGTGCAAGTGCTACGAGTCTGCGTTGCGGATGGAAACCAGCTCAGGAATGGCGGTGGCATGGCCGTTATTCCCGGGCGAAACCATTCCACTCTGAGGCCCGCGCCAGTGATCGATATAACTGATTTGATGCACGCAACTGATGGTGCAGTTGGGTGAGCAGGATTTTGCCGTGCGATATTCGCGTTTTACGTCCTGATGCGTATAGCTGGCCAGCGGCACGCCTGGAAATCCTCGCTGCTGCGAGCAGTAATGCACCAGCCCGTTTTCACAGATGTAGAGATAGCGCGAACCGGCGCGGCAACGCCAGTCATTGGGCTTGCCCATGGCGATGGCTTCCTGAAAATGATTGAAGCGCGAATAGTTGCGCTTCTTCATGCCGCGCATCTCGAAGTAGACTTTGGCTTCGTTCTCTTTGAGCGGCTTCAGTTGCCCGCTGCCATCGTGGATGATGCCGATCGTGGAGGTGAAGCCGAGGCCGAGTGCGCGTTTGCCAATGACGAGCGCATCGTTGGGTTCGCGAATGCCACCGCCGACGACGGAGTTGATGTTGACGTGGAATTCGGCGTGCTCGGCAAGCATTTCCAGTTTTTTGTCGAGTACTTTGAGACTTTTTTTGGAGACCTCATCCGGCTCGATATTGTCGATGGAGATCTGCATGTGGTCGAGACCGGCGCGGTTGAGCCGCTCGATCCGCTCGGCGTTGAGCAGATATCCGTTGGTGATCATGCCAGCGAGGGCGCCGACTTTGCGGATGCGGCGGATAACCTCGTCGAGTTCGGGATGGGTGAGCGGCTCTCCGCCGGAGATGGTGATGATGCTGGTGCCGAGGCGACCGAGATGGTCGATGCGGCGCAGCATCTCATCGAGCGGCACCGGCTCAGAGACTTTATCGTACTCATTGCAATAAGCGCAGGAAAGATTGCAGAAGCGCATGGGCACGATCTGGGCCATGACGGGATGGCCGGTGGAGGCCAAGGCCCGTCCTACAATCGCCAATTCGCGGAGTTTGCGCAGAGCTGCGAGAGAGCGTCCACGTGCGGTCTGTTTTCGAGCTTTTGCCACTCTTTTATTGAAACACACCTGCGACCGCGTGGCCACAACGCAGGTGGCATGGATTGACTGGAGATTGTGTGGATTCAGCGCCGCTTCGTGCTGAGTTGTAGCCAGACTGTCTGACGCGCACGGTCGCGTTGAATGAAGATGGGAACGAGTTTGCCGTTGCTGGCGCGCAAGAGGCGTTCCCAGTCACTGGTGGTGGCCACGGTTTCGCTTCCGACGGCGAGGATGACGTCATGAGCCTGGAGACCAGCGTGCGAAGCAGCGCTGTGTCGCGCGACGCTCTTCACAATCACACCGTTGTCCACGCCGAGATAATCCTGCATCTCGGGGGTCATGCGTTCCACGAGCGCGCCGACATGAAAGCTGCTGCCCAAGGCCCAGAAATGAAATCCGCCGGGCATGGAGGAAGGCACGTCGCCACTGGAGAGAAATCCCTGCGCGCCTGGAGGCAGATCGCTTTGCGCGATCTCCTGCTGTGCTTCCTGCTCCACTTTGCGGCGATCGGCCATTTGTATCGTAATCGTCTGGAGCGCTCCGTCGCGGTTCAGGTTGAGGCGCAGCTTTTTCCCGGGCGATTGTCGTCGCAACAATTGCCGGAACTGCTCGGCATTCTGTATGGAAGCGCCATTGGCGTTGAGGATGACGTCATGCACATGAAGCCCGGCTTTGCCGGCCGGCGCATCGTGGTCGAGGATGGTGATCTCCGCACCGGCAGTATTGTTCAGGTGCAGGGCCTGGGCGCGTTCGGGCGTGAGATCGGCAACGTCCACGCCGAGGTATCCCTGAGAGGGACTGTGACGCAGCAGTCGCACGGGGCTGATCCACTGCGACGGCTGCGCGAGCGCGACGGCAGGTTTGGTTTGCGCGAAGGTCGCAACGGCGACGAGCAGCGCGATCGATTGAATTTTGACTGGCCTTCCAAAGCAGTTCATGTAAAGTGCTCCTGATCTCTTGTTCTGCTGTTCTGTGGGCTTGAGCGCCGCAGATACGGGATCAATGTTTGCTGTGGTTCGGTTCTGGCAGTCTTTGCGCCGCCAGTATGTATTTTTGAACCTGTTTTTTTGAACGTGTTTCTTGAACGTGGATGTGCTCACTGAATCTCTGAGACGCGTTCCAGCATGAGTCGTGAAGCGTTGCGGACATGCGAATCCTGATCCTGCTGAGCGACGGTGGACAGAACCTGACGCACGCTGGTGTCTGCATCCACCGGAGTGAGCATGGCGATGGCCTGGGCGCGGACCTGCGCGTTGGGATCGTTCATGAGCGCATCGAGGAGCGCGTCGCGCACCTGGACATCCTGGTCAACGTAGGGCTGCAAACCCTGGAGCGCTTTCTGCCTTACCTGAGCGCTCCGGTCATAGCGCAATGCAATCATGAGCGCATCGCGGAGGCTGGCGTTGGCAGTCTCTGATCCGGAGCAGCCTTTGCCGTTGCTGCATGCGGCGGTGAGCAGTGCAATCGAGTGGTCGCGCACGACGGGATTGGGCGCTTCCTGAGAGGCAAACATGAGCAGGTTGCGAATCTGCGGGTCGTCAAGGGTTCCCTGCGCGTGACGTGGCTCTACGGTGCTGAAGGTGACATCGATCAGATGGGAATGAGGCACTTCAGCCACCTGTGCCACGTCGGCCACGTTTGCCGACAGAGCGGCAACGCGAGAGTCGGAGTGTTCGACGGCCGATGTTTCCAGCGCCGCCTGTTGCATGGCTACGTTGGCTGCGTTCCGCTGTGCGATGTGATAGCCGACAAGCGTGCCGGCGGCGCCGCCTGTGAGCAGCAGAAGGCTGGCAGCCACCGGAGCGGCAGCCATGCCGGCAGCGCTGCGCGTGAGCCACTCCGCAGCGCGGTCATACCATCGCTTCGGGGGCAGGCGATCGAGCGCTTCTTCGAGACGCAAGCGCGAACGCGCGACGAGATTCGCATCCGGCTCATCGACCGGAAGAGCAGTAGCAAGCGTTTTGAGCGCAAGCATCTGTTCCAGTTCATCCGTGCAGGCTGCGCAACTTTGCAGGTGCTGCTGCAGAAAGTGCATGCGGTCATCGGCAAGCTCGCCATAGATCGCCAGGAGCATCGTGGTGTGGATTTCATTGCAGTTCATGGTTTACGTCCTGTCTGCCTCAAAATGATTGGTTGCAATTGTCGCCTCGGTCGTTTTGCCGGGCGATCTTTGTTTCCGCTTCAGCGGATTCCAGCCAGTTGTGTACGTAATTTCTTGGTTGCGCGAAAGAGCGTATTTTTTGCCGTCTCCTCCGTGGTGTTGAGCATTTCACCGATGGTTCGCAGTCGCAGTCCCTGGTAATGCTTGAGTTCAAAGACGGTGCGCTCGCGCGGCGTTAAGGTCTCCAGAGCAGCGCGGATGCGTTCGCCGAGCACCTTGCGATTCAGCTCGCGCTCGGGGTTGGAAAACGAACGGTCATCGGAGATGGATGCCATCAGGTCCATCTCATCGCCATGCTGATCGGTGATTACCGTGGAGTCTTCGCGGCGGGTTTTTTTGCGTCGCAACTGGTCCAGGCAAAGGTTGGTCACGATCCGGTAAATCCAGGTGTAAAAAGAGCACTCGAAGCGGAAATTTCCGAGGTAGCGGTATGCCTTCAGAAACGCTTCCTGGTAGATGTCTTCTGCATCGTGCTCGCTGCCGGTGAGATGAAGAGCCAGGCGGAGAACCTGATACTCATACTGGCGCACAAGTGTGTCGAAGGCAGTTCTGGAACCGGCCTGCGCTTCGCGGATCAGCTCCATCTCCGTGGCCCGCGCGCGCTCGGCTTGCTGTGCGGCTTCGGGAGATTTGCCGCTGATGCCACGAATGCGGGCCAGCTCGCTTTTTCCGCCGCTGAGCTTGATCTCCATCGTCTGAGTGGATTGTACGCCAGGCCGCTTGTGCCGAGCGGTCCAAACAACTGCGTTCAGTGGAAGCGCATCGCCTGCCATCCTGTGGAGAACTCCTTCGCGCGAATTCGGTCGCCATCGGATGGACGTTCGGCGGCGGCGTTAGTGAGCATTTTCCACAGCGTGCGCAATGCCCGCTACACTGGATTTCTATGGTCGATATGAACCCTGCCCGTTCTTCTCTGAAAGACCCCGCTGAAACCCTGGTGATTGCGCACTGCGATGGAGGCTCGCGCGGGAACCCTGGCCCTGCGGGGTATGGAGCGGTTTTGGAGGATGAAAGCGGGCTTGTGCTGGCTCGGCTGAGTGAATATCTGGGCAAGCGCACGAACAATTATGCGGAATACTCGGCGCTGCTGGGGGTGCTGGCCTGGGCGCTGGAAAACGGCTACCGCCGACTGCGAGTGGTTGCGGATTCCGAGCTGATGGTGAGGCAGATGCAGGGGCGCTACAAGGTGAACAGTCCCGATCTGCGTCCGCTGTGGGAAGAGGCTCAACTCCGCGTGCGGCAGCTTGACCGCTTCGAGATACAGCATACGCTGCGCGGTGGCAACAAGCTGGCCGACCAACTTGCCAATGAGGCCATGGACCGCGGCATGGGCCGCGGTGCAGAACAAGGTGAGATGCGTGGCATGGGCCGCGGTGCAGAACAAGGTGAGGCGCGCGGCATGGGCCGCAGTGGAGAACAGGGTGAGGCGCGCGGAGCGAGGCAGGCGAGTGGTGAGGTCGCGCGCTCCGGGAAAGCGTTCTCGCGTACGGCAACATCTTCCAGAGAGCCAGCACCGGCGCGAGAGCCAGCCGCGGCCACGGGCTTTGTCAAGAACGGGGTCGTCCATTTTGTGGAAGGTACGCTGCCGGAGGGCATCTTTGTCCGGATTACGCGGCAGTAGTCACCGCTGCTCGATTTTCAGGTTTTCGTGGTTCAGGCTGTCGCGGTTCAGGCTGTCGTGGCGACGTCCAGATATGTTCTGTAGGGTTCGTCGCCGATTGCGACAAATGGTTTGAGTCGCACCAGTCCGTCGGAGGACTCCATGGCCCAGTCCAGCTTGCCGGTGCGGCGAGCGGCCAGCATCTGTTTCCGTGTGACGGACGGCGCGTCGTGGGTCATGGGGAAGAGCACGAGCGGTCCGCGCATCAGGGCTACGGTATTGGATCCTGGCTCAATCGCAGCCAGCCGCATGGGCAGAGGGATGGTCAGCTCCACGGTGTCGCCACTCTGCCACTGTCTGCGAATCGGCGCGAATCCACGCTGGGACTGGAGTGGGACGGGAGCGCCATTGACGCGCGCCGTCATCTTTTCGCCGCCGCAGGTGGACCACTGCGGCACTCGGAGATACACGGTGAAGTTGCTGGCGCGGCCTCCGCTGAGCCGCAGCGTGACGCGCTCATCCAGGGGATAGCTGCCGGATTGCGCAAGCGTCCACTGTGAGCCATCGCCTGCCGTCCAGCGCAATTCCGAAGGGAGATACTGGCTGATGTGGAGGCCATCGGCGCTGCGCAGGTAAGCTGCGATGCGGTAATCGGCTGCGACCTGTGGCAGGGTTCCGGAGCAGCAGGGCCAGGCATCGGGGAAGTAAAATTTGCCCCCCTCGTTGCTGTAGTCGGAGTAGTAAAAGGCGCGACCATTCGGCTCCAGGGTCTTTGCGCCGAGGACGGTATTCCAGATGAGCTGTTCCATGCTGTCGCCGTAGCTGCCGTCGCCGGTGACGCGCGTGAGGTAGCGCGTGATCTTCATGTGCGCGTAGCTGCCGCAGGGCGTCTCGAAGCTGTGGCGCGTCTTTGTGAGGCTGGCCTTGAGCGCGCCAGTGCCCGGCTCGACAAAGCTCTCGTTCGGTCCCCATCCGCCGGTGGCGAAGCTTTGCGCACGGATCATGGCAAAGGCGTTCTGAGCGGCGCGCAGATGCTTGAGGCTACCCGCCGAAAGATACGCCTGCATTGCAGAGCTGAGAGAGTTGCAGAAGCTGTAGGCATGATGCCCGGCGAGCACGTTGCGGTTTTCGGCCAGCGGGTCGAACCACGTCCGATCCAGAAGATACCGCCCGGCCATCTCGTGATACCGCGCGCCCGCTCCGCGATTTGCGGCCAGATAGAGATTTTCAGGCAGCGTGTACGGCTCGTCCCAGGTATAGTCGTCGGTCGTTTTGTCGCCGACGGAAGCACGCCACTGCCGCTGCACTGCATCGCGATCGAGCGCCATCGGCTCCAGATGGGGTTGGACGGCGTCGGTGGTCGTGTCGAGCAGCGCAAAGGCATTTGGAATGCCGGCAAACTGGTGCGCGTCGATCAGTCCGATGACCAGCTTGTCGTAGTCGTAGGAGGGAAAACGGAAGTTGGTGAAGAACTTTCCGTTGATCGCATGACCGTAGAGATCGAGAAGCTGCTGCACCCTCGCGCGCTTGGCCGGATCGCGGTCTACGGCATAGCCGCGAGAAAGAGCCGAGATCCATTGTCCAAAGGCGTGGCCTGGAGCAAATCCGCCTTCGTCGTACCATCCACCGAGGCGCGGCCCAGGAGCAGGCAGCCCGCCACGCACGCGAAATGGGGCAAGCAGCGCATCCTCGTTCAGCCCCATCAGCACGGTCTGCGTCTCGGTGAACTGGCTCTGGAAGCGTCCCGGCATCAGGGTCACATCGCCATAGCCGAACTCCTCAAGCGGTGTGGACAACGGCTCTTCGCTGCTGGCCTGCGCGGCGAGGCCATGCAGCCATCCCTGGCCGAGCGCTGCGGTTCCACAAGCGGCAGCACCCATCCTGAGCACTTCGCGTCGCGTTGTCATGGCGCATTCCCCCGACCACATCCTACGCCTGTCGCACCGCTCCGTCACGCGCTATTTGCACTCTTCAGGCGAGTGCGGATTTGACGGCTTCGCTGACGACGCGACCCTCGGCGCGCAGGCCGTCGGCGGCGAGCCTGGCCTGCACCGCTTTGATGACTGTGCCCATCTCTTTTGCGCCCGGCTTCTGTCCGTTTGTTGCAGTGATTTCAGCCATGACTGCTTCCACCAGAGCAAGAAGTGCGTCCGCGCTCATCGCCTGGGGCAGAAACTGCTCAATCATTGCAATTTCCGCTGCTTCCTTTGCGGCAAGCTCAGGTCGGTTGCCTTTGGTGAACTGTTCGATGGAGTCGCGGCGTTGCTTGATCATCGAGGCCAGCACCTGCTGCTCTTCGGCTTCGGTGAGAGGTTCGGCGCTTTTGGCACGCTTTTCGATTGCCTTGTTTTTGAGCGCGGCAGATACCATCCGCAGCGTGGTTGTGCGCTCGGCCTCACGCGCTTTCATTGCTTCAATGGTTGCCAGCTTGACGCGTTCTTCCACAGTCCCGGCCATCGTTGTTCTCCTTGAATTGGTTCTATGGCAATTGTACTGATCCGTGGCGTGAGGTTTGGAGGCGGCGTATTCACATTTATCACAAGTTTGTGTATTATGTGATTGCAGCGTGAGTTGATCTTGCGCCTGACATTGATTCTTCGTTGGAGGCTTTGCCGTGTTTCGCAAAACCCGTCTGTACACACCCGGTCCGACCCCGCTGCTGCCAGCGGCCCAGTTTGCCATGGCTTCAGCGGATATCCACCACCGCACTGCGGAGTTTCGCGCGCTTTATTCGAAAGTGCTGGCGCAGTTGAAGTTATTTGTAGGAACCAAGAATGACGTGATTGTTCTTTCCAGCTCCGGCACGGGAGCGATGGAGGCGGCGGTGAGCAATCTGACTTCGCCGGGTGATCGTGTGCTGGTGCTCTCCGCGGGTAAGTTTGGTGAGCGTTGGGTGGCGCTCGCGAAGGCATTTGGCTGCGCGGTGGACCTGGTTTCCGTGCCGTATGGGCAGACGTTTGAGGCGGAGCAGATTCGCGCTGCGCTTCGGCCCGACACGCGCGCGGTCTTTGTGCAGGCGACGGAGACATCGACGGCAGTGCGCCATTGCATTCAATCGATTGCGGAGACGGTGCGCGGAACAGCACCGGAGGCTTTGCTGGTGGTGGATGGCATCACCGGGCTGGGCACCACGCACTTTGACGTGGACGCGTGGGGCATTGATGTGTTGATCGGCGGCTCGCAGAAGGCGGTGATGATTCCGCCGGGGCTGGCGTATCTGAGCGTGAGCGAGCGTGCGTGGGCGGCGATGGAGACGAGCCGGAATCCGCGGTACTATTTTGACCTGCGCAAGGAGCGGAAGGTAGCGCCCAAAGGGGAGAGCGCGTATACGCCGGCGGTTGCGCTGATTGCCGGTCTGGGGGCTGCTCTGGATTACATTGCAGGACAGGCGGGTGGTGATCTGGTTGAGGGGCGGAAGCTGCTGATTGAGAATGCGGAGCGATGCGCTGCGATGACGCGTGCTGGGTTGACGGCGCTGGGTTTCACGTTGTTTGCCCCAGAGGCTCCGGCAGCGGCAGCGACGGCTGTGGCGGTGCCGGAGGGGATGGATTCCGGGGCTGTGGTGAAGGCGCTGAAAGCTCGGTTTGGAGCCGTGATTGCGAATGGGCAGGGTGAGATGCAAGGCAAGATATTCCGCATCGCGCATCTGGGATTTTTCGACTACATGGATACAGTCGCTCTGTTGGGCGCGCTGGAATTCATCGCGCTGGATACGTTGCAGCTTCCGGTGGAGTTTGGCCAGGCGGTTGCGGCGGCGCAGCGAGTCTTTGCCGCCGGCAAGGAAGGCAACAGCGAAGCGCAAGCGTGCCTTTGTGGGCGCGCGAACTGCTGTCGCAATTGAAGCGGCGAGGAGGGTGCGATGTCTGAACTTACGTTTGGTGAAAAGCTGATTCTTGCACGCAAGCAGCTTGGACTGTACCAGTATCAGATGGCCGAGCGGCTTGGCGTGCATCCAAACTCGATTTGGAAGTATGAGCGAGGCGAAGGTCGTCCGCAGCCCTCAGTGGTGCGGTTGTTTGAGTTGTTCTGTGAGCAGAGCAAGATTCGATTTGACGCGTATACAGCATTGCCGAATGCGAAAGGGATTCCCATGAAGATTGTACTTGCAGAAAAAGTTTCGCCTGCCACGCTTGCTGTACTGGCGGAAGAGCCGGACTGGAAGATTCTGACTCATGATCAGGTGGCTGCCCTGGACGGTGGCCTGCCAGAAGCACTGTCGGATGCCGACGCGCTGATTGTGCGTTCAGCGGTGCAAGCGAACGATGCGCTGCTGGCGCAAGCGCCGCGCTTGCGTGTAATTGGCCGCGCTGGAGTGGGTGTGGACAACATTGACACGGAGGCGGCAACGCGTCGTGGCATTGTTGTGATGAATACGCCGGGAGCGAATGCAGTTGCTGTGGCGGAGCTGACGCTGGGAATGATGATTGCGCTGGGACGCAAGCTGGCCATTGCGAACGCATCCATGCATGCTGGCAAATGGGAGAAAAAAGCGTTGCAGGGTTTGGAACTGCGCGGAAAGACGCTGGCCATTCTGGGCCTGGGGCGCATTGGCCTGGAGGTAGCGCGACGAGCGCGTGCGTTTGGCATGGAACTGATCGGCCATGACCCGTTTGTTTCGCCCGCGGTGGCGCGTGAGACGGGCATTCGGCTGGTGACGGTGGAAGAGTTGTTTGCCGCTGCCGATTATCTGACGCTGCATGTCGGGTTGACGCCGCAGACGCAGGGCATCATCAATGCGCGTACGCTGGCGACGATGAAAAAAGGTGTGAGGATACTGAACTGTGCTCGCGGAGAGCTGATTGACGAAGCGGCGCTGGCTGCTGCACTGGAGTCTGGACAGGTGGCGGGTGCGGCGTTGGATGTATTCACGGCAGAGCCGCTGAAGGACTCACCGTTCTTTGCGATGCCGAATGTGATTCTGACGCCCCATATCGCAGGATCAACGGACGAGGCGCAGGAGGCTGTCGGCATTCAGATTGCGCATCAGGTGCGCGAGTATCTGAGGCTGGGCGTGGTGCAGAATGCGGTGAATGTGACGTCGCTGACGCACGAGGAGTATCTGCAACTGGCGCCATTCATTGAACTGGCTGGCCGACTGGGACATTTTCTCTCGCAGGCCTCGGGGCGGAGCATCGAGAGCATCGATCTCGCCTACTCCGGCATGTTGGCAGAGAGCAAGACGGAGCTGCTGCGCAATGCCGCGATCGCTGGTCTGCTGGCGGGATCGGAGAATGTGAATCGCATCAATGCAGCGTCGATTGCGGTGGAGCGAGGCATCCGTCTGCATGAAGACAAGCAGCCCTCAGCGCGTGGGGGAGCCGCAGACGTGCTGACCATCACGGTGCACGACGGCACGGGATCAAGCTCCGCGACGGGAACTGTTCTACACGGAGAACAGGCGCGTCTGCTTGAACTGGATGGTCTGGATATCGAGTCGCCGCTTGAAGGTACGCTGCTGGTTTGTCGCAATCGGGATGTGCCTGGGGTGATCGGAAACATTGGCACGGTTTTGGGTAAGCAGGGCGTCAACATTGCGAATTTTGCGCTGGGGCGCGAGCGTCGCGCAGTCAGGTTGGATGCGCCGGTGAAGGCGCTCTCTGTTGTCCAGGTGGATGAGCCTGTTGCGCCTGAACTGCTGGAGGAACTGAGCAAGGTGGCCAATCTGCTGGAGGCACGTTTGGTGCGTCTGGGCTAAAGACGGATTGCAGATGCGTCTGCGCGGCTCAAGGCATTTTCCGGAATACTATAAACTTTCCGAAGTTCGTGAGGGTGGATTTTTCTTGAGGAAAAATCCAATCCGCAGAATGGTTTTAGTTTACTTCTTTCCGGAAAGTGCTTTAGCCGCGCAGCGCAAAGTCACGAGCGGATGCGAGCAGCCTGGAGACCGATTCCCGAGAGCAACTTTCGCAGTAGACGCGCATGAGTGGCTCAGTGCCGCTGGCGCGCAGCAGCAGCCATGTTTCGGCGGCATTCTGTCTGGACTCGGCTTCAGGATTGCGCAGATAAAATTTGACGCCGTCCAGCGTTTCGACGCGCTCGATGGGCATGTCGGCGAAAGCGCGATCGCCCGGAGCGAGCTGCAAGGCTCGAACAATGGCGCTGCGCTTGATCTCGTCGCTGATATGCAGATCGATGCGCCCGTATTGATGTTCGCCGTATTTTTGTTGCAGAGCGCCGACCAGTTCGCCGAGAGTTTTGCCTTCGTCGGCCATCACATTCGCAAGCAGCAGTGCGTTCAGGATGCCGTCGCGCTCGGGAAGATGGCGCTGAAAGCCAATTCCTCCGGATTCTTCGCCGCCCATCACAATTTCTTCCGTCAGCATGTAGTCCACGACGTACTTGAAACCGATGCCGTGCTCATGCAGAGTTCGACCGTGCTGCGCGCAGATGCGGTCCAGCATCTTTGTCGTGTTGAAGGCTCGCGTGACTGAGCCGGGCCAGCCTTTGCGTCGGAGTACCCAGTCGAGAAGGATGCTAAAGATTTTGTGGGGATCAACAAAATTGCCGTGCTCATCGGTTGCGCCAATTCGATCCGCATCGCCGTCCGTGCAAAGACCGGCGTCGCAATGGCTGGCGACGACAGCTTGTCCGAGGGCGCGAATATGCGGCTCGATTGGTTCTGGATGTACTCCTCCGAAGAGCGGGTCGGCTTCAGCGCGAATCTGTACGTACTGTACGCCGATGCGATCAAAAAGGTTGGCAATCAGCCGCTGTCCGGCGCCGTGCATCGAGTCGATGGCGTATTTTCTGCCTGCGCGGGCGATAGCATCGAGATCGACGAACTGCTCGACGGCGCTCATGTACGAAGAGATGAAGTCAACGTGCTCCAGGCACCCGGGTTTGGCGGCGGGCGCAACGGGCATGCCGAGCTTTGCTTCGATGGCGCGGATGATTTCAGGGCTGCCGGAGCCGCCATACCAGGCTTTGTACTTGACTCCGTTCCATTGATAAGGATTATGCGATGACGTGACCATGATGCCGCCGGCTGCGCCGCGTTCGCGCACGGCCATGGAGAGTGCCGGTGTTGGCGTGATGCCGTTTGCGAGTGCAACGTCGATGCCCGCCTCGTTCAGGGTCTGGGCGCATGCGGCTGCAAACTGCGATGAGAGAAATCGCGAGTCGTATGCGATGCAGACGCCACGGCGAGCCGATTGCCGCTCATCGTCGTTTTCCAGAAGGTAAGCTGCGATGGCGAGCGCGGCTACGCGCAAGTTAGCAAATGTGAAGTCGTCGGCGATCACTCCACGCCAACCATCGGTGCCAAATCGTACAGTCGTGGAATTCATGAAAAAAGAATCTCCTTGCGAGGTCACGGCTTTGTCAGATGGGAAGATTGCGAAGGTAGGTTCGGAAGCGCTCGCCGAAATCCGGACGCTTCAGCGCAAACTCCACAGTGGCCTGGAGCATTCCAAATTTGTCGCCTGCATCAAAGCGCTTGCCGTCAAAGGTGTATCCAAAGACTTTTTCTGACTTGAGCAGTGCCAGAATTCCGTCTGTCAGTTGCAGTTCGCCCCCGGCTCCGAATCCGGTCTGTTCCAGCGTGGCAAAGATGCCCGGAGTGAGGATGTACCGTCCGATGATCGCTTGCTTCGACGGAGCTTCTTCAAACTTTGGTTTCTCCACCATGCCGGTGCAGTTGTAAATCCGAGGATTGGTTGCATCCTGAGCGCCAGCCAGAACACCGTAGGCGCTGATGGACGGCCCTTCGATGGTCATGGTGGCCAGCACGGAAGCCTGCGTCGCGTTATAGATTTCGATCATCTGAGCGACGCACGGAGTGGGCGCGTCGATGACGTCGTCCGGCAGGATGACGGCGAACGGCTCATCGCCGACGAGTTGC
>JAJZHE010000170.1 GCA_021804655.1 Acidobacteriota bacterium | reverse complement strand
GGACTGAGAGCGGCGGGCGGCGCAGGCTCAGAGCTGAGAGCGGAAGAAATCAAGCGAAAGCGCGAGGCCCTGGCGGAGGCTGATCTTCGGCTCCCATCCGAGGAGGGTACGCGCGCATGTGATGTCGGGCTGGCGGCGCGTGGGATCATCCTGCGGGAGCGACGCGTGGGTGAGGGCGCTGGACGAGCCGGTGACTTCGAGGACGGCCTGAGCACATTCCAGAATGGTGAACTCCGTCGGGTTGCCGATGTTGACGGGCAGATGTTCTTCGCTGTGAGCCAGGCGGAAGATGCCGTCGATGAGGTCGGTGACAAAGCAGAAGCTGCGCGTCTGGCTGCCGTCGCCGTAGATGGTGAGCGGCTCGCCGCGGAGGGCCTGCATTACAAAATTGGAGATGACCCGACCGTCGGAGGGATGGAGCCGCGGGCCATAGGTATTGAAGATGCGCACCAGGTGGGTGTTGACACCGCGATAACGATGCCAGGCCATCGTCAGCGACTCGGCGAAGCGCTTGGCTTCGTCGTAGACCGAGCGCGGGCCGACGGGATTGACGTTGCCCCAGTAGCTCTCCGGCTGGGGATGGACGAGCGGGTCGCCGTAACACTCCGAGGTGGAGGCGTGCAGGAAGCTGGCGCCATATTTATGGGCGATGGCGAGCGCGTTTTCCGTGCCCTGAGAGCCGACGTGAAGTGTTTCCAGGGCGAGGCGCAGATACTCCGGCGGGCTGGCGGGTGAGGCGAAGTTGAAGACGAAATCGACGGGGCCAGGGTCGAAAGGCTGGCAGATGTCGCGCTCCTGAAAGGCAAAGCGCGGCTCGTTGGCCAGATGAGCGAGATTGGCGGGTGAGCCGGTGGAGAGATTGTCTACGCCGAGAACGGCGAAGCCTTCGGCGAGAAGCCGGTCGGTGAGGTGTGAACCGAGAAAGCCGGCGGCTCCGGTGACAAGTGCGCGTGACGGCAAAGGACAATCTCCTTGGTTACATGATCCGGTTTCGTGATGTGGCCTGAGGCGAATAGCAAGCAGGCGGGAAGCGTTAAAGAGGATTTTTGCGTGGGCGGCCCTGTGTGGACGCGTAGATGGCAGGACGACCGACGCTGACGTAGGTGAAACCGTGATCGCGCATGACGGCAGGCGCGTAGAGATTGCGTCCGTCGATGACGATGGGAAACTTGAGCGCGCGGTTGAGCCGGTTGAGGTCGAGCGTGGCAAACTCCTTCCACTCAGTGAGAATGACGACGGCGTCGGCACCTTCGGCGGCGGCGTAGGGATCGTCGGCGAAGGTGAGCGCGTCGGAGGTGGGCAGAATGCGCTGGGCGGCGTCGATGGCGGCGGGGTCACAGGCAGCGACGGCGACTCCGGCATCGAGCAGGCGGCGGATGAGCGCGATGGCCGGAGAGTCGCGCGTGTCATCGGTGTCGGCTTTGAAGGCGAGACCGAGGGCGGCGATCTTTTTGCCGCGAAGGGTCCAAAGGGCGGAGCGGATTTTCTCGAAGAAGAGATCGAGCTGGTGGTCGTTGATCTTGCGGACTTCGCTGAGGAGGTGAAAATCGACGCCCTGTTGCTCGGCGACCCAGGAGAAAGCAGCGACATCCTTGGGAAAACAGGAGCCGCCATAACCCAGACCGGCGCGCAGGAAACGCGGGCCGATGCGCGCGTCCAGGCCCATGCCGAGGGCGATGTCTTCGATGTCGGCATCGACGGCTTCGGCGAGGTTGGCGACGGCGTTGATGAAGGAGATTTTCATGGCGAGAAATGCGTTGGAGGCGTGCTTGATGATCTCCGCGCTCTGCGCCGAGGTGACGACGAGCGAAGCCGGCTGGGCGGTGGAACAGGGACCGGGCAAAGCGTCGGGCTGGGCATAGTATGCGCCGGTGGTGAGCGGCGCGTAGATGCGGCGGAGCAACGCGGCGGAACGATCGTTGTTGGCTCCGACGACGATGCGGTCGGGGTGAAGGAAATCGCCGACGGCGGTGCCTTCGCGAAGAAACTCGGGGTTGGAGACGATGTCGAAATGATCGGAAGGAACGCCGTGACGGTGCATGCAGCGGGTGATCCACTCGTTGGTGTAGACGGGAACAGTGCTTTTTTCGACGAGGACTTTATAGCCGTTCATGGCCTGTGCAATCTGGCTGACGACAGCCTCGACGTAGGAGAGATCGGCGGAGCCGGAGCTGCCCTGTGGCGTGCCGACGGCGATAAAGACAGCTTCCGCGGGATGGATGCCGGCGGCAAGATCGGTGGTGAAGGTGACGCCACGGTTCAGATGCCGGGCGAGCATTTGAGGCAGATGAGCCTCGAAGATGGGAGTTTCTCCGCGCTGAAGCTGTGCGACTTTGGCTTCGTTGTTGTCCACGCAGATGACGCGATGGCCCATCTCTGCAAAGCAGACGGCGGCGACGAGGCCGACATATCCGGAACCGATGACACAGATGGTGACCGAAGAGGATGCAGAGGAAACAGACACGCGGGGTGACTCCCTTCAAAAAAGCAAAGTTGCAGGCAACCGCAGCACTGATGCGGACAAAGGCGGGTAGCGACTCCGCGGCAGGAGGTGAATGAATGTGCGCTGGGTTTAGAGTAAAGCAGCGAGGCGCGGCGAGCAATGGCCGAGAGTGAAGGAGGGTGGCAGAAATGGATGAAGCAGAGATGAAAACAGTGGAGATGAAAACTGCGGGGGCCGAAGCAGACTGGCGCAGGCGGGTGCGGGAGTATATCGGCGAGGAAGCGCAGCCGGTGGATAAGTTTGGTCATCAGCCGCGGCTGGCCAGGCTGTGCGAATATCTGGCGGATGCTCCGGAACTGGCGCAGACAGCGGACGGGGATGTGCTGTTTGCGGCGGCGTGGATGCACGATCTGGGCGTATTTACTGGGCACAGGCCGAGCGACCCGGAGGCGCTGGCGCGGTGGGATCATGTGCCGTATACCGTGGAGGCAACGGATCGGCTGCTGCGGGAGTGGGGATTTCCGGCGGAAAAACTGGAGGCGGTGAGCGCTGCGATCCGGACGCACGAGACGCGATATGAGCCGACGACCCCGGAAGGAGTGGTGCTGCGGGACGCCGACATTCTGGAGCAACTGGGCGCGGTGGGCGTGGCGCGCGCACTGGTGAAGGTGGGACGGGATACGCGCTACCGGCGCTTGAGCGAAGTGATGCCGGGGATGGAGCGCGCGCTGGAGACTTTGCCGGAGCAACTGAAGCTCGCGCGCGCGCGGGAAATGGCCGCTGGGCGCGTGGCGTCGATGCGGGCGTTTGTGGAGGCGCTGAAGAGCGAGGCCGGGGATTGGCTGGGGTGAAGAAGCGAGTGAAAGGATGATCCGGATCAACGTGAGTCTGGGCCAGCCGGATGTTTTCCCTTTTTGGTCCGTAGATGCAAGAACAGGCCAGACGAGCAGTCAGATTCATCCCAGTTTGAAGAAAGCCGATATAAAATAAGATGCAAGAACAGCCTCGGGGTGGAGTCTGCCACAACATGAGTGAGGATTCATGTCTACAAAACAGGTACTAGCAGGCTTTTTCCTATTTGCCGGAATGGTGATGAGCATCCCGGCGCGCGCACAGGTGGCTCCGACGGTGAAAATTTCCGGGCTGCCGCTGGGTGTGGGCGGCGGATTGTCCGACTACAGCCTGGACTATGGCCAGGGACGGCGGATGCTGGGTGTCAATGCGTGGGCCGACTATGAGCTGTTTCATGGGCTGGGAATTGAAGCCGAAGGAACTGCGATTGTTTTTGACAAGCCCTCAACACTGCAACGGATGAAACAGGAGACGATCAAGGGTGGCGCGATCTATCGGGCGCGACCGTTCTGGGGTGTGAGGCCGTATGCCAAGGCGCTGATCGGGATTGGGAGCATCGACTTTCCGTCGAATAATCCGCTGTATACGCACGACACGTACACGGTGGAAGCGTTGGGAGGCGGCGTCGAGTATCGCGTATGGAATACGGTGTATGTGCGTGGCGATTACGAATACCAGATGTGGAACCAGTACCACGGCCCATATAACCTGACGCCGAATGGGTTTACGATCGGCGCGACCTATTACTTCCGCAAGATTCACGGGCATCTTTAGAGAAATCCAGGGGCAAGATCATTTTTTGATTGACCATTCCAGCGCTTACACGTGCGTTGGCCACCTCCAATAACTGCACCTCAGCATGAGAAGCAGTTGCGGCGCACGGACCGGCATGGAAATGAAGTCGCCGCCTTCTGAGGAAGAGAGACCGATGACGAGACAAATCAGAGAAGACCTGAAGATTCTGGGAGTGCGATTCCACGTTGGCAGCGCGGACGAGGCGGTGGCGCGCGCGGTGCGGGATGGCGGTCTGGTGGTGGTGCCAGCAGCGCCGGCCCTGAAAAACCTGGCCCAGGACGCCGGATATCGACAAGCGCTGGTGGGTGCGGATTTTGCGATTGCCGACAGCGCGCTGATGGTGTGGCTGTGGAATCTGGTGGAACAGCCGAAGATTCCGAAGCTCTCCGGACTGAAGTACCTGCGGACGCTGCTGGAGCACGAGGACGTTTGCGGGGAAGGGCAAACGTTCTGGGTGATGCCGACGGCGGCAAGCGCGGCGCGCAATGTGAATTGGCTACGGGAGAATGGAGTGGCGGTGCGCGACGAAGATGTGTATCTGGCGCCGCTCTATGGGGCCGAGATCGTAGATGAGGAACTGCTGCGGCGGCTGGAAGCACAGCGCCCGAGGCACATCGTGATGGCGATCGGCGGCGGGACGCAGGAGCGCGTGGGGTGGTATCTGAAGCAGCGGCTGAGCTATCTGCCTGCGATTCACTGCATCGGCGCGGCGATTGGCTTCCTGAGTGGAGACCAGGTGGCGATTCCGGAGTGGGTGGATCGAATCGGGATGGGCTGGCTGTGGCGGGTGGCCTCCGACCCGAAGCGGTATGGACCGCGGTACTGGGATGCGCGGCACCTGGCGCCGATGCTGCTGAAATATCGCGACAGACTGCCGGTGGCGCAGGGCTGAAGCGCGCGTGTCAAAGTTCGCGATTTGAAAAGCGAAGGATGCGGCAGCGGGCCGGGCCTGATAGCTTGAAACTGGACGGTCATCGGAATGCGCATCTTTCATCTGAGGCAGCGTTCACTGCTGCGCGGCACGCTGGTGGCGCTGGCGAGCGGCGGTGCGGGATTTGCGCTGTCGGGATTTCCCGCGCTGCGGCCCAATCTCTGGCTGCTGACGCCGGTGTTGTTGTGTGCGCTGGCTGCTGCGGATACGGCGCGGTGCATGCAGAAACGGTGGAACTTCTATCACGGAGCGGTGCTGCTGCTGCTTTACTCGGACTTGATGATCCTGCTGCTGCTGCTGTTTTTCCTGGTGGTGCCGTATGCAAGGATGCTGGCCTGAGACGGCG
>JAJZHE010000001.1 GCA_021804655.1 Acidobacteriota bacterium | reverse complement strand
AAAGGCTGCGGCATCGGGAAAGCTGAGAACAGGCAAGCCCGCTTTGGTTTCCATGTTGAGGTCGTTTTCTTGCACAGGATCAACCGCCAGCTTCCCTGAATATCTGAGCCTAACTTGAACTTGATTGGCAAGCGTTCCCCGCGGCCCTTCACCCCGACGTTCAAACCAGCCCCAACCCGCTTCCGTCGCCCTGCATTGAATTATTTACTTTCAAGTTATGCTCGACTTTGTCGAGATTTTGCCTGGTGCCTGGTACCGCAGGGTTGCATCAAAGTGGGTATCACCCGTTACCAGATGATAAACTTTCTTCCGTCATCCAGTTGAGAAGAAAATGAATATATCCCCTCTCCCCGTTTCAATCACGTCAATAGCACGAAGTTCAACAGCAAAAAATAAGCTGCTTCGTTTCAATGATTTAGGATGGTCGCAACCCGCGCGCAAATGTGCGTGAAGCCGTGTTACTTGTCACTGCGACGCGGCGAGCGATAGGCGTCCAGCATCGCGCTCGCCGTACGCACCACACGGTTGACGATGCGAACCGGGCGCAAAACCGCGGATTCAACCGCTTCCGCGGCGTGCTGCACAGAGTCCAGTCCAGAGGCCAGCATGCCATCCATACGCACCGTCTGGCGGTGGACACGGTCCAGGATATCTCCCAGATTCTGGCGTAGTTCGGCAGTCTCGTTGCGGATGCCATCGGTCAGTTCCAGCAGGTTGCTGGTTGCCGTCAGGAACTGCGGCGTGGCGCGTTCGATCAGTTCCCGCGTGGACTGAATCAGCGGCACCACAGTCACGCGAAAGTCCTCCGTCACCGTGATGGCGGACTTCGCTGCACGCTTGAGCGAGATCAAAATGCCCAGCAGGACGCAGGCCTGCATGAAGACAGCAAAGCCGGTGAAGGCGACGAAGGCGATCAGGAGAGTCTCGTTATTCCATTGCATAGGACGTACTCGAAGGGCTGAGGATGAGCTTTTGCGGAGCCGGGTTGCAGGGCAACCACGGCTCCAGGGACGAAAGTTTACGGGACGAAAGCTTACGACTCCGAAGATTCGCCGGCAGACTGATACGCATGTTTGCCTGCTTCCACTGCGGCTGAGACACGCGAGGACTGGTCGGAGACGAAGGACTTGCCTTTGTCCACAAACTCATCCCATTGCGCGCGACCCTGGACCACGGCTTCCCTGCCGCGCTGCGCATACTCGGTTGCCTGCGACTTGCCTCGCTCGACAAACGTGCCTACCTGATCGGCTGCCTCACGCGCTCGGGCGCGCAGCAGCTCAGAACCTTCTTTAGCGGAAGAAGCAAGAGATTCGCGGGTTTCACGCCCGCTCTTGGGTGCATAGAGGACGCCCACCAGAGCGCCCAGTCCGATGCCGGCAAGAAACCAGCCGAGAGATGCATTTTGATTTTCAGAAGCCATGGGGGGAATCTCCTTTCGATTTCCGAGAAAGATCAGAAGCTTAGAGACGCACAACCCCCGATGCCATCAGGAATGAATCTGCATCGGAAGCTGGTGCTCTTGAGTGTAGCCCAGTGAGGGCGGTTTGACTACCTGTCCTTTGGGATGCGGATTGGAGGCGTTTGCGTTGCCAGTGACCGACGCGCGCGCCTGCTTGCAATCCTGCCCGAGCACGGTTGCTATTGCACGGTGACAGCGACGGTGACCGAGGTGGTGATGGCGGAGTTCTGTGAATCCGTTGCGGTCACCTGAACGCTGTAAGAGCCGGCGGTGATGAGCGAAGACGGACCGCCGCAGGCTGCGAAAGGAAGGACCGAAGCAGCAAGCAACGCCAGGACGACCAGCGAACGCCAGCCGGCTCTGCGCGCCGGAATAAAACACAAGGCAAGGCAGGCCAGACATGCCAAGAGTGGCGCGGCTGCACCGCCTGCCGTCACTCCGGACGGAAGCTGTGTGCCTGCGCCGAAGATGAGCAACAAAGGCTGTGCGGTGCCGTTGGCGGCCAGTGTCTCCGTGGCTGGATCAAGCCCGCACTGCGGCGGATTGGCGGCAGAGGTGGAGTTGACAAGCGCGCAGGTGAGCTTGACCGTGCCCGCATATCCGCTGAGCGAGGTGAGCGTGAGCGTATCGGAGGCGGTGGCGTGAATCGAATTGACCGTTACCGGCGGCGCAGAAAGCGAAAAATTGGCGATGCCATGGAAGGTAAGTCCAGGGGAGATGGAGCCGGTGTAGTTCGCATCGCCGGAGTATTGCGCAGTGAACGTACTGGTGCCCGGCGGAGGATTGCCGAGCGTGAAGGTAGCCACGCCCGAGGCAAGCGCGGAGGACGAAGCGGCAAGGCCAGTCAATGGCGCGGTGGCAAGCGTCGTCGAGCCGCTCAGCAGGGTGATTGTGCCCGTCGGAGCCACGCCGAGACTGTCCGTACCGAGCGCGACACTGAAGGTGACCGGAGTGCCGGAGTAGGTGGTGGACGAACTGCTGAGCGCCAGTGTCGTCGCAGAGGGCACAATCGTCACCGGCAACGTCGCCACACTGGGATTGAAGCTGGAGTCGCCGGAATAGTTTGCCGTGAGCGTGGCCACACCCGTGGGCAGGATCGTCGGAGTCGTCGCTGCTGTTCCTTCAATGCCAAGAGGCTGGGTGCTGAGCGGGTTCGCAGCGAAGATGAAGTTGACCGTGCCAGTAGCGGCTCCATCGGGCTGAAGGACGCCGTTGAGCGTCGTCGAGCGGTTGCCGTAAGGCTGCGCCAGAAACTGGACAAGCGAACCATAAGGAATCGCGGCATTACGTGCGATTGCACCCGTGGCCGGATCGGTGACAGCCCAGGTGACCAGCGTGGAGCTGGATTCCGGCGTAACAGAGAGGGTTACCGACTGGGAGACACTGCCGGAAAGCGTGGCCGCACCACCGTAACTTGCACTGAGCGGGTACGTGCCACCCGGAAGATTGTTCAGGGTAAGCGCTCCGGTAGAACCATTGGCCACGAGTGGATACGCACCAACGGTGACACCCTCGGGGGTGAAGACGGGATTCGCGTCTCCGGCGCGAAGAGAAATCTGTCCCGTCGGTGTCGTGGTGCCTCCGGTGACTGAGACGATAACGTCGACAAGCTGACCATGCTCGATCGAAGTCGGCGAGACGGTAAGCTGCGTCGTTGTGGAGTTCAGCGGCACAGATGCCCAGTCCGTGATGAGCGCATCCGCATCGACGCTGCCCAGCCCTGTTGCCGCATCCCATCCAGCCGCAGCGTTGAATCCAGTGAGGAAAGATGAGCCGACAGAGTTCTGCTGGCAGTTGGGCGTGGCGGGCAGGCAGGCGACGGAGTTGTTGCCTGTGGTGACATCGTGAAAGACGGACGAACGTGTGCGGGCAAGGTTGTAAAGAATGGCTGCGGGCTGGCCGAGCCGCTGGCCGGTAGACTGGCGAACCAAAGCCAGAATGGCAGCCACAGCAGCCGTAGCGGCAGATGTGCCTCCAGCGGACATCAGGTTGAACTGACCACTGGAATCCGGCTGGCAATCGACAATTGGATTTCCGGAGGCGTCTGTGTCCTGGTCGGTGCAGATGCCCCACGCAGCATAATCGAAGCCGGTGGAGGCGAAGAGCGCCAGATCGGGCAGGTCGCGCACACCGTCGTCAGGTACTCCGGGGGCCGATTGCCAGGATGGCTTGGCGTATCCGGTTGCGCAGAGCGAAGCACCGGTGGCGCTGGAGGAAATTTGCGCACATGAGCTTGCTCCACCGCCCGCGGCTGCAATGGAAGCGTACGGCGCGGGCAGCGCAATGTTCTGAGCAAGGGTGGTCGGCGGATAGCTGGTCGAGGATTCGTTCCATGGAACTTCGGGAATATATCCAAGCGCTGACAGAAGTGAATTAGGAGCGTTCGTGGCGGAGACGTAGTTTGTGAAGTTGGCTCCGCCACCGTCGGGACCGGCGAGGACGGCAAAATCGGTGCCTCCGACAGCCAGATTGTAGGGCGTCGAGGCAAGCCCATTGACGGCCAACCCTGCACTGGCTGCGGTTTCAAGCGCAGGATCGTCGCAGGCGGCAGAACCTGCGTCGCCCGTCGCGACCACGACGGAGATGCCCTGCGCGGCGGCCTGCTCCCAGAGCGCGTTATAGAAGGCGTTTCCTGCATTTCCCAGGGCGGATTCGCAGGCGGAAAAGCTGACCGCAAGGACATCGGCAAGGTTGTCATCGACGGCGCGGACCAGCGCAAGATTCAGACCGGAATCGGTATTGGTGTCCGCGGCGGTGTACAGCAGAATCCGCGCAGCCGGGGCAAGACCGCCCGCGACTTCGGTATCGAGATAAGATTCGACGGCATTGCTGGTGATGCCCGGATCGGTTGCACCGTCCAGGACCACAGTCGGAGCTTTGGCTGTCAGACCAAAAATCGATTGGTAGTGCATTACCTGTGTGGGGTCAATATCTGAGTTTGAAGCGATGGCGATCGTAACGCCGGTTCCATCGAGCGTGGCGCCGGAGAAGGCCGGGTTCAGAGTCTGATTGGGCAAGTCATAAATGGTGGCTGCATCCGAAGGTCCGAGATACAGGAAGTTGCCGCTGCCTGTCGTGGTGGTGTCCTGAGGATGAAGATGCGTGGGACGCTGTGCAGAATTTGACAGAAATTTCCGCAATTCCTGACTGAATGTCGCCGAGGGTCCACGACGAACCAGAGGATGTGGCGGAATAGCTCCGAGCGACACAAGCCCGGAGATGGCAGGCGCCAGTGCGGAGGGAATCTGCGAATCGTTGACGGCAGCCAGGTGTTGATCGCCGTCCAGGGAAAGCCGGTGAATGACGAGATGAAAAGCGCTTTGAAGCTGAGCAATGGAGCCGGAGAACTCAATCACGGTGCGCCCGGCACTGACGCGTTGAACCGCAAACCCCTGTGACTGTAGCCAGGCGGTCACTGCGGCCAGATCGGAGTCCACGGGAGCGAAGCGCGCGGCAAACTGAGCGGGCGTGAGCCAGCGATGATAGTTGGACGAAGACGGATTCTGTTGGGATTGCAGCAGGGTTTGCAGCGCTTGCTCATCCGGAGCGCTGCGTCGCAGCAGCAGCAGCATGCGCGGCGCAATGGACTCCGGCGCTGCTGGGCCAAGATCGAGCGCATGGGCAGACAGAAGAGGATGGGAGCCAACGAGAACGACGCGCTGTTCCGGATCGACTGGCTGGGTAATCAGCGGAGCGCGATGAAACTGCGCGCCGGTATCCATCGTCGGCTGTGCGAACGACACACGGGAGAACATTCCTGCGAGCAAGACCAGCGTGCAGCCCGTGAGAGTGCGCTGAAAGCGAGACGAAGAAGACGTTCTGAACATGAAGACTCCGCAAGGCAGAAAACTGCCGGTCGCAGGTTGAGTATGCAAGCGACCGGCAGTGCGGAGGTGAGGATTTTCTTAGAAAGTATCTGGAGCAGTTCAGAAACGGTACTTTCCCGCGTCAATGCAGATTTGGGCAATCTGGCGGCTGAGCGCAACCGAGTCAATGGGAGTGGACTTGGCGAAGCGGCGCAGAACGGCCATGCGCGTGGTGAGCGCATCGCCCTCGTTGGCTGCGGCCAGGACGCGGCGCGCGCTGGACTCGACGGTTGCCAGAGCTTCTTCGGCGTAGACGGCGCAGATATTTTGCGCCAGCGATGCAGCAGGCGCATTGGCCGCGATGAGTTTCTGCGCACGCAACAGCGAAGAATCCAGCGCAAAGATGGCCGTGATGCAGTCGGAGAGATCGGCCATCACCTCCTGCTGGTCAGCCAGTGCGGTCATGAAGCGCTCGGAAGCGGCTCCGGCGGCCACGAGGGTGATTTTGCGCAGGCTGGTGAGCAGGGCAACTTCGCGCGCCAGCGGTGCGTCCTCTCCGGTGGAGGTATCGAAGGAGGGCGGCTGCATAAGTTCATCCATGAGCTTGCGAATGGCGCCCAGCAACGGGAGTTGGCCGCTCATGGCTCGCTTCATCAGCCAGCCGGTGATAATCATGCGATTGATCTCGTTGGTGCCCTCGAAGATGCGGTTGATGCGGGCATCGCGATAGAAGCGCTCGGCGGGGTAGTCCTCGACGTAGCCATAGCCGCCCATGATCTGCACCAGTTCGTCAGCGACAAGGCCGAGCATCTCCGAGCCGAAGACCTTGAGGATGGAACACTCGACGGCATACTCCTCGATGCGCTTTTGAATCTCGCGCGGCGAAGCGTCTGCGGAAAGCGAGGCAAGCGACGAATCCATCATGCCGATGGTGCGATAAGCCATGGATTCAGCAGCGAAGAGATGAACGACGGAGCGGGCGATCTTGCGTTGGATGAGGCCGAAGCTGGCGATCGGCTTGCCGAAGGCGATGCGGTCTTTGGCATAGCGAATGGACTCTTCGATGGCCAGCCGCGCACCACCGAGGCAGGCCGCACCAAGCTTGAAGCGGCCTACGTTCAGGATGTTGAAGGCGATGTGGTGACCTTTGCCGACTTCGCCGAGGAGGTTGGCGGCGGGAATGCGGCAGTCGGCGAGGATGAGCGGACAGGTGGAGGAGCCGCGAATGCCGAGTTTGTGTTCTTCCTTGCCGATGGTGAGTCCCGGGGTGGTGCGTTCAACCAGGAAGGCGGAAAACTTGTCGCCGTCCAGCTTGGCAAAGACGGTGAAGAGATCGGCGAAACCGGCGTTGGTGATCCACATTTTTTCGCCGTTGAGAATGTACTCGGAGCCGTCGGGCGAAAGCGCGGCGCGGGTGCGGATATTCATGGCGTCGGAGCCGGAGGTGGACTCGGAGAGCGCGTACGCCGCGACCCACTCGGCGGAAGCAAGCCGGGGCAGGTAACGCTGCTTCTGCTCTTCGGTGCCGTACCAGACAATGGGCAGGGTTCCGATGCCGGTGTGGGCGCCAAACGATGTGGAAAAACTGGCGAGAGCGGAGAGGTGATCGGCGACAAGAGCAGAGGTGACTTTATCCAGGCCGAGGCCGCCATATTGCTCCGGGATATCGACGGCTGTGAATCCCAGCTCCGCCGCCTGAACCAGCAGTGAGCGCAACAGACCGGGCTGCTTGGCCTCGATGCCGGCAGCCGCAGGCAGGAGTTGTTCGCGAGCGAAGCGGTCGGCGGTGTCGGCAATCTGGCGCTGCTCTTCGGTGAGGTCTTCCGGAGTGAAAACTTCCTCTGGACGGCGATCTTCGAGCAGAAAACTGCCGCCGGGAGCAGCCAGAATGGGAGCAGCGGAATCGGGGGTGGAAACGGACATGAAGCACCTCTGCGCAGCAGCGTGTTGACGAGAGAACGATACTCCAGCGCAGCAAGGGCGAGCAAGGAAGTCGCCGCAGAGGGGCGGCCATCGCTTACAATCACTTTGAAATCAGGAGTGGAGCAGACCGTGGAGGCAGCAATTTGCTGAGCGTCCTAAATTCGAGTTTCAATCTGAGCGCGGCGGGGTGGACTGGAATGACCGCTCGGCTGCCGCAGCGGCTGAGTCTGTTGACTGTCTTTGCGCCGCAGACGGGGCTGGTTCATTACCTGAAGATGCAGTATGCGGACCAGACCTTTCGCGGGTTGTATGAGTGGAACTGGTTCGATGCTTCGCTGATGCTGCCGTATTTCGCGGTGATGCTGATGTTGTCCGTCTATGGTCTTCATCGCTACAAGATGGCCTATCTGTACTTCAAGTACAAGAAGAACTATCATCCGGAACCTAAAGGGCACTTTGACGAACTACCCATGGTGACCGTGCAGTTGCCGATCTTCAACGAGCAGTTTGTAATCGATCGTCTGCTGGAGGCAATCTGCGCACTGGAGTATCCACGCGAGAAGCTGGAGATTCAACTGCTGGACGACTCGACAGACGAGACGCAGCAGGTGGCGGCGGCGATTGTGGCGCGCTATGCAGCGGCAGGCGAACCGGTGCACTATATTCACCGCACCAACCGGCACGGCTTCAAGGCGGGAGCGCTGGACGCCGGACTCAAGGTGGCCAAAGGCAACCTGATCGCGATCTTCGATGCGGATTTTGTGCCGCCAAAGGACTGGCTGCTGAAGGTGGTGCACCACTTTACAGATGAAAAGATCGGGATGGTGCAGACACGGTGGACGCACCTGAACAGGGATTACAACCTGCTGACGAAGATCGAGGCGATCCTGCTGGATGGGCACTTTGTGCTGGAGCACGGAGCGCGCGCGCGCAGCGGCGATTTCTTCAACTTCAACGGCACGGCGGGCATGTGGCGCAGGGAGGCGATCAGTGATGCGGGCGGATGGCAGCACGACACGCTGACCGAGGATACGGACCTGAGCTACCGGTCGCAGATGGCGGGCTGGAAGTTCAAATATCTGCCCGAGGTGGAGTGCCCGGCGGAGTTGCCGATCGAGATGGTGGCCTTCAAAACGCAGCAGGCGCGATGGGCGAAGGGATTGATCCAGACCTCGATCAAGATTCTGCCGAAGATGTTTCGCTCCGACGTGCCGCGACAGATCAAAATCGAGGCTGTGTATCACCTGACGGCAAACCTGAGTTATCCGCTGATGGTGCTGATGACGGCGCTGCTGATTCCGGCGATGATTGTGCGGTTTTATCAGGGATGGCTCCAGATGCTGCTGATCGACGTGCCGCTGTTTGCCGCCTCGACGCTTTCGATTGCAATCTTTTACGTGGTCAGCCAGCGCGAGCTGTATCCGAGGACGTGGAAGAAGACGTTTCTCTATCTGCCGATTCTGATGGCGCTGGGCATCGGGCTGACGATTACAAATACGAAAGCCGTGATGGAGGCGCTGCTGGGCATCAAAAGCGCGTTTGCGCGAACGCCGAAGTATTCGGTAGCAAAAAAAGGCGAGAAGCCCAAGGCTGCAAAGTACCGCAAGCGGCTGGTGTGGGCGCCGTGGATCGAGCTTGCCGTGGGCACATATTTCGCACTGGCGATCGCGTATACCTTTACGAACAACAATTTTTTTACCGCGCCATTTCTGATTCTGTTTGTGGTGGGGTACTGGTATACCGGGCTGATGAGTCTGTTGCAGGGACGGTTTGAACGCTGGCGAAGCGGGACGATGGCGAATCCCGACGAGTCGAGTCCGAAGCCGTTTCCCGTGGGCGTATGAACGGAAGCGCGCGAGCGCAGGGTAAGGATGCTGAATGACGCAGAGTTTTGATGTGGGACCGGCGCGGGTGGGCGGCGGAAAGCTGTTTCTGATCGCCGGTCCGTGCGTAATCGAAAGCGAAGGGCATGCGCGCGGGATGGCCGATGCGATTCAGCGGATCACCAGCGATCTGGGCATGCCTTATGTCTTCAAGGCAAGCTTTGACAAGGCGAACCGGACAAGTGTTACGAGCTTTCGCGGACCGGGATTGAGTGAGGGGGTACGCATTCTGGGCGGAATTGCGCGCGCTACGGGACTGCCGGTGCTGACCGATGTGCATGAAGCGTCCCAGTGCGAGGCGGTGGCCGAGGCGGCGGATATCCTGCAGATTCCAGCGTTCCTGTGCCGGCAGACGGACCTGGTGGTGGCCGCGGCAAAAACTGGACGCGCTGTCAACATCAAAAAAGGCCAGTTTGTCGCTCCGTGGGATATGAAGTACTCGGTGGAAAAGGCGCGCTCGACGGGGAATGAACGCGTCTTCCTGACGGAGCGTGGCGCGAGCTTTGGCTATAACACGCTGGTGGTGGATATGCGGTCGTTGGCGGTGATGCGTGGAATGGCACCGGTGGTCTTTGACGGGACGCACTCGGTGCAGCAACCCTCTGCTGCCAATGGAGTGAGCGGCGGACAGCCCGAGTTTATTCCGTTGCTGGCGCGAGCGGCGGTGGCGGCTGGCGTGGATGGACTGTTTCTGGAGGTTCACGATAACCCGGCGCAGGCCAGGTCCGATGGCGCGAATGCTCTGGATCTGAAGCTGTTGAAACCTTTGCTGGAGCGGTTGCTGGCGATTCATGCGGCGGCAGCAGGGGTGTGAGCGGGAAAATGGAAGTTTGATATTTCTTTGTCCAAAGCGAGGGGAATGATGAAGGCAGGAAAGATTCTGACAGGGCTGGCGCTGGTGGCGACGGCGTGGAGCGCGTGGTCACAGAGCGCACAAAACGATGTGAAATCTCAGGTGATGGCGCTGGAGAAAGCCGCACAGAAGTCGCATGGCTTTGGCTCGGCGGCGATTTCGCCGGACGGCAATCTGGTTGCCTATTCAGGTTGGAGTGAGACAGGCTCACGTGTGCTCGTCGCGCCGATTGGCGATCCGGCAAAGACGCTGGCAGTGACGGCGCGGACGGACGACAAAGAGCGTTGCGGCGAGGGTCGAGTGGCCTGGGCGCCCGATTCAAAACACGTCGCGTTCCTGAGCGATTGCGCCTCCGATGGACACGCACAGCAGGATGTCTTTGTGGCAACGCTGAGCGGCGATGAAGCCAACGGCCATGCAAAGGCAACGGTCGCGCAGGTTTCCGCGGCAAAGGGTGAGGTTGGTTACCCGACGTATTCCCCGGACGGAGATCGGATCGCATTTCTGTATGTGGAGGGCGCGACGCGAGCAGCGGGCGCGCTGGCGGCGATGAAGCCGTGGTCGGGCGTGATTGGCGAGGATGGCATTGAAGTGCAGCGCCTGGCGACGGTGGATGCTCGGGCGCTGAAGCCGATGAAGCCTGAATTTGCCACACCGGCCTCGCTGCATGTGTATGAGTACGACTGGTCGCCTGACTCAAAGAAGCTGGCGTATACGGCGGCAAACCCACCGGGCGAGGATAACTGGTGGGTGGCGAATCTGTATGTGCAGCCGCTGGGCGGCGAGCCGAAGGTGGTCTTCAATCCGACGAAGACCACAGGTGCGATGCACGGGTTGCAGATTGCCGTGCCGCGCTGGTCGCCGGATGGCAAGGAGATTGCGTTCATCGGCGGACTGATGAGCGATCAGGGTTCGACGGGCGGCGATGTGTGGATGGTGGCGTCGTCCGGTGCTCAGGCAGAAGCAGGCGCGGTAGACCTGACACCGGGGCGGACGGCAACGCCGGCGTGGATAACCTGGGCCAACGACCACACCATGTTTGTGAGCGAGCTGCGCGGCGGCCAAAGCGAGCTGGTGAAGATGACGCTCACCGGTGACGCGGCGTCAGGCGGTGTAGCAACGAGCTTCAGCGCGCCGGTCTATGCGCTGGCGGGCAGCGTAGGCGATGGGCGACTGCACCTGAGCATCTCCGCAGCGCACAACGACAAGGCGTTCGTCTTCACGGCGAGTTCGTTTGCGCATCCGCCGGAGGTTTATCTCGCGCGAACAATGGGCACGATGGGGATGGGATTTGCCGCGCTGACGCAGTTGACGCACGCCAATGATGGCGTGGCTGAAGAGGCAGGCGCACTTTGGGGCAAGACTGTCTCCGTGAGCTGGACGAACGAAGGATTCCACGTGCAGGGATGGCTGCACATGCCGAAGGGATTCGATCCGGCGCATCCTGGGACAGCGACAAAGTATCCGATGATCGTGCTGGTGCATGGCGGACCTGCGGCGGCGACGATGTCGCGCTGGGGCGTGGGCGGCAGCCTGAATGCGGCGAGTTTTTCCGCGCTTGGGTACTTTGTACTGGAGCCGAATCCGCGGGGTAGTTATGGTCAGGGCGAGTCGTTTGCGGCGGCCAATCGGAAGGACTTCGGCTACGGCGACCTGCGCGACATTTTGAAGGGCGTGGACACGGTGATTGCGCGCTATCCGGTGGATGGAAACCGCGTGGGCATTACGGGCTGGAGCTATGGCGGGTTCATGACGATGTTTGCCGTGACCCAGACGACGCGATTCCGCGCGGCGGTGGCCGGGGCCGGACTGTCAAACTGGCAGAGCTACTACGGGGAAAATTCGATCGACCAGTGGATGATTCCGTACTTTGGCGCGAGCGTCTATGACGATCCGGCGGTGTATGCGAAAAGCTCGGCGATCAACTACATCAAAAACGTGAAGACGCCGACGCTGGTGGTGGTGGGCGACCGCGACGGGGAGTGCCCTGCGCCTCAGTCGTTCGAGTTCTGGCATGCGCTGCGCGACGAACATGTGACGACGCAACTGGTCGTGTATCCCAACGAAGGCCATGGCTTTGTCAATCCAGAGCATCGTCTGGATGTACTGGTTCGAGCGGCAGCATGGTTTGCGAAGTATATGCCTGCGTCTTAACACTCACGGAAGCAATCATGCGGAGAGGCATAACCGGCGGCTCCGCATGATTGAGCGATGCTTTCATTTGTCGGACCGATGCGTCCATCAGAGAAGCTCGCAAATAAGGTAGAGTCGGCGGCGGGCAGGAGACCAACATGGAATGTGGCCCTGCCTGTTACACTTGGTTTACGGAGTCCAGACAGGAATCCAAACGTTCAGATGTTGACCGTTTTGTGCTGCGCGCACGGAACGGGGAGGATGCATGCGGCGGTTTCTGACGCTAGTTTTTCTGATGTGCCTGACACTCCCTGCTGGCATGGTTCTGACGAGTTGCTCTCGCAATCCCCAGGCAGCATATTGTAATGGTGAAGGTTTCGGACTGAAGCTGACGCAAGTTGCGTCAATTGACCTTGAGCCAAGGACAACGGGTATCTCGCTGGCCTTTGGGCAGACGCAACAGTTGCCCACTCCCACGGCCTACACCTGCAAGGGTGCGAAGGCGAGTGTGACTGGTTTCACGTACGGGACTTCCAACAACCAGCTTCTCGACATATCCCCCTCAGGAAACCTGTGCGCGGGTACCTGGAATCGACGCACCGGCGGCGGCATTCCAGACTTTACGATCTGCAACTACCCGACCCCCGCACCGACAACCAATGGGCTTCCGTATGGATCGGTCACGGTGACGGCGACAGCAGAATCCGTGGCTTCGAATACGGTGACGGTGTGGGTACATGCGCAGGTTACATCTGTCTCACTTGTGCTGGAACAACAGGGAACGACGACGACAATCAACGGATGTCTGTCGCAGACGCAGACTGCGCAACTGAATTCGCAGGCCTACTACAGCCTGAACGGTGCGCAGACCCAACTATGCGGCCCGAACTCCCAAACCGTTCCGGCTTGTTCGCAGGCGATTGGAAACCTGACCTACGCCTCGCAGAATCCGACGATTGCAACCATCGACGAATTTGGTGTGATTACCGCGCAACAGCCTGGAACGACGTACATCACAGCCTCCGTCGCCGGCTCAGGGTCGTCTGCCGGCGAGTTCTCGACATGTCCGCCGGCTTCGATCAACATTACGCTGAACGGACAGACGAGCGGCACGGTGACGCAGGGTGTGACGCAGAACCTGGTGACGACGGTCTACGACACCAAGGGCAACACGCTGACGGGTTTGTCGCTGGATTATCAATCCACCAATCCGCTGAATATCTCGGCAGGTTCAGGTGGCGCGGTCACGGCCAACTTTGCCGGACAAGCGGATATCTATGCCGTCTGTCAGCCGACCACTTGCAATACGGCTCCGATTGACGTGATTGGCCTGAATCAGACAGGAACTCCAATCACCAGCAACCCGGTGACAATTACTACACCGGGAATTGCAAGCACCTTCATCTGGCTGGCAAGTCCGCAGTCGCAGTACTTTGTGCCCGTCGAACTGCTGACCGGAACACTGGGATCGACGGTGAAGCTGCCTTACTTCCCGAATTCGATGGTGATGGACCGGGATGGCAACAATCTGTTCTTTGGTTCAACGCACGAATTGATGGTCTACAGTACGACGACCAACGCTTTGACCAAAGAAGATCCGTCCGTTCAGGGCGTGGTGCTGGCCGTATCCCCGGATGATCAGCAGGTGCTGATCAGTGATCCTGTCCGCAAGCTCTTTTATCTGTACACGGTAAGTGGAGGCCACTCCACGACCTTTGCCGGCGTGGGCAACTCAGCTTACTGGACGCCGGATGCTAAGACCCTCTATGTCGTTGGAACGGACTACTCCACAAATGGAGCGGGGACTCCGACCCTGTTCGTCTATAACGTGAACACCGGTTGGACGACTTATCCATTGAATCAAACGACGCCGTCGCAAAGCCTGGCCATCACAGTTCCAAGCGTTGGCGCTTTCCTGAGTGGCTATCCAACACTGGCTCACGCGTGGTGCCCGAATCTGACACCCTCCTCGGGCTATCCTCAGGGACAGGCGTATCCGCAGGCGGCACAGGTGAATGTGGAGACGGATCAGTTGGCAGCAACCAACGACGGCGCACACATCATTGGAGTTGGACTGAACGGTGGCACCACGCCAACGTTGACCGATATCAACGTGAATCTCAGTTCGAGCCTGGTCTCCGGAGCCTGTCCAGCGACGGAGACGGGGATCACGATTGCGACACCGTTCAAGCAGGCAGCCATGCCTTTCCAGGCAAGCTCCATTACCGGCGTGGTTCCGTCGCCGGCAACGAATCTCTCATTCGTCACCTATGATGCGGTGAATGGGGCAACAAGCGCCATCCTGCCCTACTATCAGCCAAATCCAAATGGATCCTTGGGCAAAGTGGGATCGGTTGCGCTGGCCGGTGGCGCGACCGCGCCGATAGCAGGAATTTTCAGCCTGGACAACACGCTGTTCTTCGTTTCGACGGCCGGGGACAATGCCGTGCATTACATCAATATGTCCACCTTGCAGGACACCAAGCAAATTACGCCTGGACTGGTGGATGCAAACGGAAATATCGTACCGGCTACACTGCTGGCCGTGAAGCCAAGGCCAACGACCTAATCGACGCGGCGGCAGTACGAAGCAGGATGGGCAGCCCGCGCTGGATCACCAGCGCGGGCTGTTTGGTGCAGCGTTCCGATGAAGATTGCGAAGGGACAAACTGTGCACGGAGCGCGAAGCCTCGCACGGTAGAATCAAGAACATGATCAAGGGCGTCACAGTGCTGCGCGCGACGAAGTCAGCGGCAGAGTTTGAGCAGCTTGCAGGTTTTTTTATGGCACTGGGCTTTGAACCAGGCCGCGGCTGGAGCGAGAGCGACAGCAAAGGCGCACCGTTTCTGGCGCCGCTCGGCAATCTTGAGATTGTGCATGGCGCACTGCCCTCGACGGCGGCAGTGTTGATTGAAGTCAAGCAATTGGATGCTGTGCGCCAAAGTGTTTTGCAATGGGCCGCAGGTGCTGGGCTGAACGCCGCAGCGATTGCGCTGACAGAAATTGAAGAGACGCACTGGAAGTCGCGGATCTTTCATGTGGAACCGTTAGCAGGCGAACGATACAGCTTCTGGGAGTGGAGCGATCCTCTGCGCGGCAAGCCGCTTGCTGTGGAAGGTGATCTGAGCGCGGCGGGAATGCGTTTTGCCATCGTGGTGGCGCGCTGGAATGCAGTGATTACCGATCGGCTGCTGGAGGGTGCGCTGGATGCGCTGCTGCGCAGTGGAGCCAGTCGCAGGCATGTGCAGATTGTGCGCGTACCGGGTGCATGGGAAGTTCCGGCTGCGGCAAGGATGCTGGCCGAGCAACCCGCCGGAGCTGAAAAGGCAGTGGACGCGGTGATTGCACTGGGATGCCTGCTGCGTGGCGAGACGGCACATTATGAGGCGATCTACAACGAAGTTGCGCGTGGAATTGGCCAAAGCCAGCAGGAAACGGGCGTGCCGCATGCGTTTGGCGTGCTGACCTGCGAGACGCTGGAGCAAGCGCTGCATCGCGCTGGGATCAAAGCGGGAAACAAGGGATTTGAAGCAGCAGTGGCGGCGATCGAGATGGTTTCACTGCGACGGAAGCTGAGCGAGGGCGCATGACGACAGCGACAGGACGCAGAAAAGGCCGCGAGATGGCGATGCAGATGCTGTTTCAGGGCGAGATGGGCAAGCAGACGCCGGATGAGGTTCGCAAGACCTTCTGGATGGCGCGTGAAGAATCGGAGATCGAGACGCGCGGATTTGCCGAGGATCTCTACCGAGCTGCAACGCTGCATGCCGAGGAGATTGACCGGCTGATCGAAGCGCATGCGCGCAACTGGCGCCTGGAACGCATGCCGGCAGTGGACAGAAATGTGCTGCGCGTGGCAGTGGCAGAGATGCTGGCGTATCGCTCGACGCCGTTTCCCATTGTGATCAATGAGGCGCTGGAGATTGCACGTCGTTATTCCGGAACCGAATCCGTGGGTTTTTTGAACGGAGTGCTGGATGCGCTGGCCCGCGAGTTGATCGGACGGATTTAAGGAGTCGCCATGAACGTGGAATCCTTGCAACTGGAAAACCTGCTGGTGGATGTGCAGGCGCCGCTGGCCTGGGTGACGATCAACCGTCCAGCCGCATTGAATGCATTGAACCAGGCGACCATTGCCGAACTGGGACGCGTGATGGAGGCCTGTGCGGAAGACGATGCTATGCGCGTGATTCTGCTGCGTGGCGCAGGCGGAAAAGCTTTTGTGGCAGGCGCGGATATTCGCGAACTGGCCGAGCTGGACGCGGACGGTGGACGAGAAGTTTCTGCCGCAGGGCAGCGCGTTTTCCGGCGGATGGAGCAGTTGGGCAAGCCGGTGATTGCAGTGATCGACGGCTTTGCGCTGGGCGGCGGCTGCGAACTAGCGATGGCGTGTACGCTGCGGCTGGCCGCCGAGACGGCGAAGCTGGGTCAGCCGGAGGTCAAGCTGGGTCTGGTGGCTGGCTTCGGCGGGACGCAACGGTTGCCGCGGCTGGTGGGGCGCGGAGCTGCGTTGAAGATGCTGCTGACGGGCGGAATCATCGGCGCGCAGGAAGCGCTGCGCATCGGGCTGGTGGACGAGGTGGTGAGCGCAGAGATGTTGACAGAGCGCGCGCGTGCGCTGGCGACGGAGATTGCTGTCAATGCTCCGGTGGCCGTGACGCAGACGCTGAAGGCTGTCGATCGCGGACTGGACGGCTCGCTGGACGACGGGCTGACGGTGGAAGCGGAGGCTTTTGGCGCATGCTGCGCAACGACGGATATGCACGAGGGCACGCGCGCATTTCTTGAGAAGCGCGCGGCGCGCTGGACCGGCAAATAGCCGAACTTATCTTTCTGCTCGCGAAACGTGCGAATCAGAATTCGTAATCGAGTGAAAACTGAAGGCGACGAGCAGTGGATGTATTCACCGGCGCGGCAAAGTTCTGCATCGGCGTGGCGGCTGTGCCGAAGGCATCCTGCAGCAGCGAGATATTCGTGTGGTTCAGCAGGTTGAAGCTCTCCGCAACGACATCCAGATGACCTCTTCCGATGGAAATCATGCGCAGGATGCGCAGATCGAAGTCGAGTTGTGCAGGCGTCACCAGGCCATTGCGAGAAAAACCGATGGGGCGCGCGGCAAAGGGAAAGATATGCGCCTGCGTTGTATCCAGACCGGTGAGCGGGTTGGAGCGAAAGCCGCTGGTGACGCTGAGAATCGGCGTGAACTCGAAGCCTGTGGCAAAGCGCATGAATGGGCTGGGATGGGCTGCGGCAACAGCATCGGCAGGATCATCGAGGTCAGGGCCGACCAGCCAGAGACCGCTCAGCGTCAGACGATTCCGCTGATCCTGAAGCGAGAGAGCGCGCTCGGCTGAGAGGTTGTACGGGTTCATCGGCTGTTCGGCATCGTAAGAGGCATCGTCAATGGTTTTGGACCAGGTGTAGCCGGCGAGGATTTCAAGATTGTCCTGGAACTGGCGATTGACGGATAGCGTAGCGCCGTTGAAGTTGGAGTTGGCTTCGGTGGAGAACTGATTCACTGCATCAAAGGCCGGATCGATGCGCGCAGGACCGAAGACGGGCTGGCCAAGCTGCTGTGCCGCGGGCGCTGCGAGACCGAGCGAGGTTGCGTTCCCGCTGGTGAGCGTGGCGGGCGGCGGCAGGTTGACGTTGACCGTGCGACCGAGATGTACGCCGTGGACAAACTGGTAGGTCGCAGTCACGGTGGTTTGCAGCGGCAGTTCGCGTTCCAATTCGAGCGAGGCGACTTCGCTGTAAGGATTTCGCAGAGCAGGCTGCGCGGTGAAGACGGACGGCGCAAGCGAGGCGTAGGGCTGTGAGGCTTGTATCCCCCGACGAAAGATGGCAGCAGCCGATGCCCCTTCCGCAATCTGCGTCAAACCGGTTACGCCATTCCACTCCAGCGGACGGTTGAGAGTGGAGAGTAAAAATCTGTCATAGAACAGGCCGAAGCCGGAGCGCACAACGGTCCGCTTCAGAAGCCGACTGGAAGGCGACCAGGCGAGACCTGCGCGCGGACTGAAGTTCCACGGCGACTGGTGCAGCGGCGATGGCAGGTGGTTGTCGTCCCAGCGCAGGCCATAGTCGAGTGTGAGCGTATGCGTCGCGGACCAGTGATCCTGCGCCCAGGCCGAGGAACGCACCTCGGCAAAGTTGGTGTCTGGCTGACCGAAGCTCTGCACAAAAAAACTGGCGTTCCCCGCGGCGAACGATGGAATGTCTGGAAAGACGAAGAAGCTGCGCGCCGCATCCGGCGTGGATGCCCGTAGCGCAACGCGGTCAGCGCGCGCGCCAAACTGGAAGAGATGGTTGCGATGTTGCAGGGAAAAGCTGTCGGAGAATTCAACGTGGGTTTCAAAGTGGCGATCGTTGCCAAAGTAAGGAGTACCGAAGAGCGCAACGCCAGGGATGAACACCCCAGGAGTGGTGGCGTCGGCGGTGCGAGCATCAAAACGCCGCTGGGCTAGTTCAAAGTTCAACTGGTTCAGGCCGTTGGCGCTCAGCGTCGAGGTCAACGTGGAGTTGATGCTGTTGTCGGCAACAAAGGTGGACCCGCGCGCGGAGAGATCGGTCAGGTCATCCGTGTTGAAGGCATCCGCCACGCTGCGCGTATTCGTGAAGGCGTATCGCATCATCAACGCTTCACGACTGGTCAGTGTTCGGTCAAGTCGCGCAGAAAGTTCCGTCTGTTGATCGGTAGTGGGGAAAAAACCTGAGTGAAGCTGGAGCGAGCCAAGAGCGCCAAAACGCGGTGCAGCAGCATTGATCGCGCTGACCGTGTCGGGACTGAGATCGGTCACATCCTCACCCTGCGCAATCTCTTGCTCGGCAGCAAGGTAATAGAAGGTGCGGTCACGCTGGATGGGACCGCCGAGCGAAAGTCCGGCTCGCTCGCGATTTTCGTCCGGCTTGCGCGGATAAATGCCAAGCGGCTGTGTGCCGTTCAGCGCTCCATTCTGGACAAAGGTGAAGGCATCGCCGTGCAGTTGATTCACGCCGGAGCGCGTGGCGACATCGATGGAGCCACCGGCAGCTCCGCCGGATTGCGCCTGAAAGCCATGATTGACGATCTGGAAGTCACTGATGGCTTCCGGCGAAAGCTCGGTGCGGCTGCCGCCCATGAATTCATCATCGTCATTGACGCCGTCCAGCAGAATGGCGTTGCTGGTTGGACGCAGGCCACCAAAGCTGAATCCACCGGAGCTTGCCCCCGGCGTCTGCGCAGATTGAGCTGGATTGGAGGCAGCGACAAACGGAGAAAGCAGCGTAAAGGTGAGGTAATCGCGGCTCGGGATGGGAAGTTCCTCGACGCGATCACGGTCGATGTTGACCACCGACGAAGTTTGCGTGGGATCTAGCGCTGACGTGACAGCGGAGACCTGAACGGTGGCGGCAGCCGAGGCAAGCTGAAGAGAAACGGTGAGCGAGGTTGTACGTCCAACGGCCACTTCAATGCCCGTAGTTTCCGCAATGCGGAAAGTCTCCGCTGCTGTGTGCAAAGTGTACGAACCGCTGGCTAAATTCTGAAAGGAAAAGCTGCCATCCATCGACGAGGAAACCGCCGTGACTGTGTGGCCATTCGGCGTGACTAAAGTCAGATGAGCAGAGACAATCGGCGAGTGATCGGGTGCAAGAACCTGCCCGACGATGGAGCCGGTGGTTTGAGCATGCGCTGCAAAACCGAACAAAAGAATTACGACGCAAAAGACTGTGAAACGAAGTGGATGAGACACGAAAGACTCCTCGAAGGACGCGATGCGGAAAAATCAGGCATCCTTTTACGCGCTGAAAAAATCAAATGGCGCGCAAGGACGCAGACACGCCAAACGGCGCGTGCAATCGCTGAGGAATCAGATACGAAGCTGGGACAACAAGAGTGCGTGTGTCGCATGTGGAGATGCAAGAGGAGGCACGTCAAAGACAGGCTGCAACGCATTGCAGAAAAATTTTCTGAGCGGAAGATTCCGAAGTACGAATTGCTGGAAGACAGCAATGACCCATGCGGAAGCTGCGGCAAGATGGCGGCACAGCAGCAGAACGAGCGCAAGAAAAAGAACGATGGCGAAGAGGTGAAATTCGGTGTCGTTGCTCAGGCCGGGAGCATCCCAGCGATCGAAAGACTCCGACAGCGGCACCAGAATGGTTGTGGCCAACAAAATAAGCGTTCCGATCTGGAGCAGACGCCGCATAACTGAATTTTACCGCAGCGAGAAGCAGGCGGCTTTCGGTATCGAAGTGAGATGAGCGCATCTGATAGCCTCGGATTGTGAGCTTTCGAGATTTTCTGGGTAACGAACAGGTAGTGCAGCGACTGCGTGAAACGGTTGCAACGGATCGCGTGCCGCAGGCTGTGATTCTGGCCGGTGCAAAAGGGTCCGGCAAGTACACGCTGGCGTTGATGTTTGCTCGTCTGCTGAATTGCCTGGAACCGACGGAGACCGATGGTCTGCCGGATTTTTGCGGACGATGCAAAAATTGCGTACGAATTGGCGCAGCGGAAGATCTGGATGCATGCGTGGCTGAGGCCATGGAAGCGCGCGAGGATCTACGCGAGACGGACAAGCGCGAGACGCGCATTCTGGTGCAGACGCATCCGGACGTGATGGTGATTCCACCGGACCCGCCGCAGATGCTTATCAAGGTGGGACAGGTGCGGCAGGTGATTCACAACGCCTACTATCGCCCGCCCAGTGAGGGGCGGCGGTCAGTTTTTCTTTTCACCACTTCAGCGTTGATGAAAGAAGCCGCGAACAGCCTGCTGAAAGTGCTCGAAGAGCCACCGGCGCACTGCACGCTGATTCTGCTGAGTGAAAATCCGTCGGAGTTGCTGCCGACAATTCGTTCGCGAGCCGTGCTGCATCGCCTGCATGCGGTGCCGACCGAGATGCTGGAGCGTTTGCTGGCCGAGCGCAGGCCGGAGTTGAGACCGGCCCAGCGTACGCTGGTCTCCCGACTGGCTGAAGGTGCGGTTGGACGCGCGCTGGGATTTGACCTGGCCGCGTGGATGAGTAGCCGAAACGATGCGCTGGGGATACTGCGATGTGCACTGCAGCAACCGGATGATTCGGCGCTGTTTCGCATGACGGAAAGCTATCGTGCGGGTGGCGAAGGCCAGGCAAAGACACAAGGGCTGATGCGCGCCCTGCATTCACTGGTGGAAGACCTGATGCTGGCGCATGCTGGAGCCACGGAACTGATGCGGAACTGCGACGCGACGGCGGAGTTGAAATCGCTGGCCCAGAGCATCGATCTGGAATGGCTGGAACGCGCGACTCGGGAGATGCACGCTGTAGACGCAGGTATGCGCCGCAATCTGCTGCGATCGCTTTCGCTGGATGCGATGGCGGCTGGATTGACGAAGAATTAAAACTACGACAACCCAGTGAGCGTCTTGAGCATCCGAAAGGTTAAGGATGCTGGCAGGCAAACGCACAGATGCACCAGAGTGTGCATCCTGTGTTGTTGCGTGATTTTCGGGTCAAGAACCGATCCAGCAGAACGTGAGGACGACGGCGATGGAATCTGAAAAAGAACACCTTGATCCAGCTTCAGAGCGTCCAATCCCAGGTGACGCGGTTGAACTTCATGTGCCCCCTGAAGCTGCGCATGAGGAAGAGAAACGTGACCATCGCGGGAAACGCCGTATCGGTTTGAAAGCGCAAATTCGAGCCGCGCTTCCTTTCTCTGCGCATGCAGCAGGAACCGAAGAGTATGCGCAACACGACGCCGAGCTGTTCTATTTAAAGAAGCAGATTCACCACCAGACGCCGATGGTTGTTGTGCTGGAAGATGGCAGGCAGGTGCATGGCGTCATCGAGTGGTACGACAAAAACTCGATCAAAATTCGCGGAAAGCAGAGAACGCTCATCTACAAGTCTGCGATCAAGTATCTCTACAAACATGGTGAAACTGGAGCCAATGGATGATGCTGTCACCGGCTCAGGCGGCATCTGGCTCAGTCGGCAGGAACGGCAGCTTTCAACAGGCGATCCAGAAGCGCGGCTCCAATTCCGGATGGCAGCGGCGTCGGTGCAATAATCGCATCGCAGCCTGCCGAATCCAGTGAGCGCAGACCAGAGTAGAGCGTTTCAGCGAGGGTTTCCGGAATAAGCCAGTCGCCCCATGAAAAGCGTATTGTCCCCGATGGAAGTGCCGACTGTGCATATCCGGGAAGGTTTTGCGGGATCAGCAAACCAATGCGCGGGATACGGTCTTTGAGATTTTCTACAGCAGCAATGATCGCATCTGTATGCGCTTCGACGAGGATCAATCGAGCGCGCGGTGCATAATGGCGCAGGCCAACCCCCGGAGACGGCAAAGCCTCGCGCGGCTGTGCCGTGAGCGTCGAAGGCTTCCATTCCAGGACAGAATCCGAGCCGAAGCTCGGCGCAAGAACCGATTCAATCTGTTCCTGAGAAACGGCTCCGTGACGGTAAAGAATTGCCGGATGCTGACCGGGATCGAGCACTGTGGACTCCACCCCACAGGCAGTCGGCCCGGCGTCAAGCACCGCATCGATCCTGCCGTCGAGGTCTGCCAGAACATGCGCTGCCGTCGTGGGGCTGATGTGACCAAAACGGTTGGCGCTAGGCGCAGCCAGAGGTAGACCCGTGCGTCGAATGAGTTCCAGCGCAACAGGGTGCTGCGGCATGCGAATGCCAACAAGCGGACGCGCTGCCGTGACAGCATCGGGAATCTGCGCGGAACGCGGCAGCAGCAGCGTGAGCGGGCCTGGCCAGAAGGCTTCCATGAGAAGCTGCGCTGCGCGCGGAATGGAGGCGACAATGGGTTCCATCATCGCCTGATCGCTGACATGCACGATAAGCGGATCCCAGTGGGGGCGCTGCTTGGCAAGAAAAATCTTCGCGACAGCGTCTGGATTGAGAGCATTTGCGGCCAGGCCGTAAACAGTCTCCGTGGGCATTGCGACCGTGCCGCCGTTGCACAAAATGGCAGCCGCGCGATCGAGTGCGGAAGCATCGGCGGCAGAGGGATGCCAGTCCTTGCGCGCGGCGGGTGTTTCGATGCAGAGATGCAGCGTTGCCATAGAAACATTATCTACGCGATGCCCTGCCTGATCTCGTATACTCGGCTGCAATGATAGGCATCGAGACAGAGATCAAATTCGCAGTGAATGATCTGGCGCAACTGGAAGCGCGGCTGGCTGCGCGGGGATTTCACGTTGTCACAGCGCGGAGTTTCGAAAGCAATGTTCTCTTTGACACTGCGGAACGCACGCTGCGGGCGCGTCGGGAGCTGGTGCGCATTCGGGAGTATGCGGGGCGAACGATTGTGACGCACAAGCGCATTCCGCCGTCGATCTCGGAAGAGGACCGGCACAAACATCGTATCGAATCAGAAACCGAGGTCAGCGATGGAGCGGCATTTGCGCAGATCCTGCTGGCTGTTGGCATGGAACCGGTTTTCCGTTACGAAAAATGGCGGACGGAGTATTTCGACGGACGTGGGCATTGCGTGATCGACGAGACGCCAATCGGCATCTACGCCGAACTGGAAGGCGAGTCGGAGTGGATTGACACCATCGCCGAGTCCTTGGATGTTCCGCAGGACGAGCGCATGACGCTGAGTTATGGAAGGCTTTTTGACCAGTGGCGCGAACAGACAGGCGCAACGGCAACAGACCTGACATTTGAAGCGATCAGAGCGGCTGTCCAGCACCAACAGTGATATTGTTTTTCTCTGTAGATAAAACTACGGAGGAAGAAGTGCTGAAATTTTTGCTGTCTCTCACCGTCCTGACACTCACAACTGGAGGTGGGTTCTGCCCAGCGCAGAGTCGACCTGCTCCTCAACCGAATTCAACTGCGGCAAGAGAAATGACGCACTCTGCAACATCCAACGAATCCACAATTACCGATCCCGTGGCGAACCCGCAAGCTGTGGTGACTGTGGGCAAGGCGCGCTTCACCGTACTCACTTCCAGACTGATCCGCATGGAGTGGGCCGCCGATGGAAAGTTTGAGGACCATGCATCGTTTGTCTTTTTGAATCGGCGCATGCCGGTGCCGCAGTTTCATGCGCAAAAGACTGGCGACGGACAAGGCGTAACCATCTCAACCACTGCTCTGACGCTGACCTATCACCCGGACACAGCAGGCGATGGAGAATTTTCTGCGCAGAATTTGTCCATTCGCCTCAACGTAGCTGGCAACCCGGTGACGTGGCAGCCAGGAATGAAAAATCCGGAAAACCTGATGGGAACGACGCGCACGCTGGACGGCGCACGAGGTGACAAGACGCGTGAGCCGATCGGACAGGGTCTGGTTTCACGAGCCGGATGGGCACTGATCGACGACTCGACGCGCCCGTTGTTTGACTCGTCGGATTTTCGATTTCTGAAAGGGGAACAAAGCCAGTGGCCCTGGGTGATGCTGCGTCCCGCAGGCGCTCGCCAGGACTGGTATTTCTTCGGCTACGGACACGACTACCGCGCCGCGCTGGGAGATTTTGTGCGCGTAGCTGGGCGGATTCCACTGCCTCCGCGCTTTGCCTTTGGAACATGGTGGTCGCGCTACTGGGCATATAGCGATCAGGAGATTCTGCGCATTGCCAATGGATTTCGCGAGAACGATACCCCGCTTGACGTCTTTGTGATCGACATGGACTGGCACATCAACGAGCAGCAGTTGAAGGCGATGGGCGAGCTGGATCAATCCGGACATACGCTGGGCTGGTCTGGCTACACGTGGAACAAGGTTCTGTTTCCATACCCGAAGGATTTTCTGGATCGTCTGCATGCGGATGGATTGAAAACAAGCCTGAATCTGCATCCGGCATCGGGCGTGGAGCCATGGGAGCAGCAGTATCCGGCGATGGCGCGCGCGATGGGCATCGACCCGGCGACAAAGAAGTACGTTCCATTCAATATCGCGGATAAAAAATACGCGACGAATTACATGAATATCCTGCACCATCCGCTGGAAAAAGAAGGAATCGATTTCTGGTGGCTGGACTGGCAACAGGAACCCACGACGAGCCTGCCTGGCGTGAGTCCGACGTGGTGGCTGAACTACGTCCACTTCACCGATCAGCAGCGCGAAGGCAAGCGCCCGCTGCTCTTTCATCGCTGGGGCGGACTGGGAAATCATCGCTACCAGATTGGCTTCTCCGGCGATACGGTCTCGGTGTGGGACTCGCTGGCATTCCAGCCCTGGTTCACGGCCACGGCGGCCAACGTGGGCTATGCCTACTGGAGCCACGACATCGGCGGACACATGCCGGGCGCAGTCGATCCGGAGCTGTACACGCGCTGGGTACAGTTTGGCGAATTCAGTCCGATTCTGCGCACGCACACGACCAAGAATCCAGAGTCCGAGCGCAGAATCTGGGCTTATCCTGAGCCGTATTCGTCCATTTTGCGCAAGAGTTTCCAGATGCGCTACGCCATGCAGCCCTACATCTACACCGAGGCTCGCCGCACATACGATACCGGAGTAGCGTTTGTGCATCCGCTTTACTACGACTGGCCGGAAGAGGACGAGGCGTATTCCAGCCGCAATGAATATATGTTTGGCAACCAGATGCTGGTGGCTCCTGTGGTCAAGGCGGGCGACACGACGACTGGTCTTGCAACCGAGTCGATCTGGCTGCCCAAGGGCGAATGGGTGGAGTGGCCTTCCGGGAAACATTTTTCCGGACCGATCACCATCCAAAGAAGCTATTCGATCGAGCAGTCGCCGGTCTTCGTGAAAGCCGGTGCAATCGTTCCCATGGAGCCGCCGATGCTCTACACCGGACAGAAGCCAGTCGATCCACTGATCGTCAATGTGTGGCCGATGGCATCGGGTGAAAGCTCGCACTACAGCGTCTATGAAGACTCCGGAAAAGCAGTCGAATATCAATATGGCGCCTGGACAAAGATGCCTGTGAAGGCCGCACAGAACGGCAACACTCTGCGCGTCGAAATTGGTCCTGTCGAGGGCAGTTTCTTGGGCATGATGACCGAGCGCGGCTATGAGCTGCGCCTTCCGTCGGATTGGCCGCCGGCTTCAGTCACCGTGAACGGTGTTGCCGTGAAACAGGCCAACGCACTCGGCAAGGACGGCTGGAGCTTCGACGGAAATACGCTGACGACAGTGATCCCAATCGCTCATCACAGTGTTCATGATCGCGTGGTCATCGAAGTGACGCGCAGTACCGCACAGATGGCCAACCGCAACAAACTGGATGGCTTTGCCGGCGCAATGACACGGCTGCGAGGCTCGTATGAAGCGTTGCAGCAAACATGGCCTGTTGCGCAGCCTCCGGATGCACTGATCCACGCCATGCAGACCGGAGACCGGCTTGGATACCATCCAGAGACGGCAGCGGCGGAGATGGCTGCGTTCCAGCAGAGTCTGGCTGAGGCCCGCGAGGCGGTGGCCAAAATGAGCAACGATTTTGACACGCGCATGGCCGCGATGGAAAAACAGTTTGCTCATTCCAGTTGGCGAAAACCGGATACTGCAAGCGAGCAAACGATGCGTACAAACGCAATGAAACGAGCAGAGACGCTGGTGAATATCGCAGCGGAGTGAAGCTCACCCCTTCGATCCCACGACTTCTCTCGAAGTCGTGGGATTTTTTATCGCGTAACCGTGACCAGATACCACGGCGTCACTCGATCGAGTGAAAGCGTCCAGACCGCCCCGGAGTGCGTTGCCACCACGGGCTGCCCCATGGGCTGAGCTGCACCATCGAGCGCAGTGAGGGTGACAAGACGAGCACTGACCAGATGATGCAGCATCAACTGACCACGCACAGGATCGATGGTGACCGGGGCTTTACCCCAGTTGGTCAACGCAGTGCCGACAGCATTCCAGGTTGCACCGGAGTTGGCAACCGCTGCCCCTGCAACGACAAGCAGCCGATGCGCATCCGCGATGGAATCACCATCGAGCGCAGTCACCTGAAGAGCTGCAAAAGGATTGTGAATCAAAGCCGACACGTTCGCGTCCGCTGCTTCAGGATGTGCATTGAGAAATCCGATCAAAGCCTGTGTTCGCGGCGTATCGACAGAGACAAGACCGGAGTGCGTCGCACCGTAGTACCAGGCGAGCTGATGCGTGTCCGAGCGGATCGGCGAGGCACTCATCGCAGCCGGGAACTTCCGAGTCATTGGAGCGTCAAAGGAAGCGATGCGGACCGCATCCTGAATTGGAAGTGAAAGCGGAAATCCTGGCGTAAAATAAGGGCGATCCATCGTCGGCAACAGCATGGAATCGAAGACCTGATCCTCGGAATACGTCCGCGTGACTGTGGTTTTAGCTGGTTGTACATCGCTGCGCAGAAACAGCAACGCGTCGGCGGCAAGCTCGGCCATTTTCACAGGGTGCTGCGAAATATCAAACGGATCGCCGACGTACGGCGCTGCGTTGCGGGATTGCTTCGGCTCGAAGGTGTACCAGAGAATCGCATCCCAATCCTGCAACGCGCCGTAGGCCGCAAGTACGGGAATTCCCTCTGCATCGTAGTTGTTTGGAAATGCGTTGTTGACCTCGCTCACGGTATACGGCTTGCCCGCAATCGCGGAGCGTGAAAGCTCGACAACCGTGGAGTTGAACGGATCATCGACCATGGGAGATTTGTGAACGTACATCTCCGGATGTTGCCAGTAAGTATGTCCGTCGATGATGTCGTTGTCTTGGGTCGCCATCAGGATGGGATATCCGCTCCCTGAGTGGCTGTGATCGGCAGTCGCAATGATCAACGAATGAACGCTCAGAGTCTGCTGGAGAAAGATGCGCATCGCATCGAAGTAGCTGTGCTGAAGATCGTTGAAGAATGCTGCCTCGGTCTGGAAACGTTCCGATGGAGCGCTCGCGGCCTGCCAGCGCGATGTGAGCAGTGGTACTTGAGCACTGGCGTCGGGAACTGAAGCAAGAGTTCGCAGTTGCAGGATCTGCTCCGGGCTTCGATGCTCCGCCAGCCACTGGTTGTAAAGTTTCTCAAGCTCATCAGCATAAAAACGAGACGGCGCGCGGTAGCCAACATTGATCGCGTTTTCGTTGTTCACTTCCACGATGGCGACGGCCGGATCGTCGCTATAGGCGTGACCGGTGTAAGGGTTGCGATGCGTAAGAAGCTGGCGCGCATACTCCTGCTGAAGTTCGATGAGGCGATGATCGAATAACGAAGTTCCTTTCGCTCCTTCGTGCAACCGATCGGCATCGGCGACGCCATCTCCTGCCTTGAATGGGCGGCCCACAAGCAGGTTGAAGTCGATATAAATTCCTCGTTGCTCCAGTTGCGCGATGAAGTAATCTTCGCGGTCAAGCTGGTCAGCATCGAGCATGCGCGTGTCTGCGCGGTCTGGAACGATCAGGCCACGCGGCGTGGTCAGATCAAGAAACTGGAGACGTACGCAGTTGACCCCGAAGCGCGCCAGCACCTGCGCCCAGAAGGCAGCATCCGCTTTGTCTGGAATCTGGCGCGAGCCTGGACTCCAGTCTGTGATGTTCACGCCCCAGAGACGTATACGCTTGCCATCCGCGGTGGCAAGATGACCGTTGGCGACGCGCAGAAATCCGCGTTTGCCTGCCGGAGCATCCAGCAGGAACGATAGATCGATGGACGATGGAGACGCCAGCATGCGGACATAATCGAGCGGATATGGCTGCTGCGTCTGCGCGGGCAGTTGTGCGCGAAGGGGCAGGAATGAAAACGCTGCAAACGTGACGAGAGCTAGCGCCATGAAGTGAAGTCGTCTGAAGGAATTTAGCCTGCACGAACTCCAATGCAAACTAAGAACGGAAAAAGAGGATGAAGTCATATCGCAGAAACTGTACCCCGCAGAGGGATGATGTGAATCCGACGAAAGTCGGATTCTGGGTGATTGATGGTGTGCTTGAATCAAAAGATGCTTTGCGCTGTGACAACGCAGGCAAAACGATTTTACTTTTGTTTCGGAGCGGTGAACATGGCCGAGGATCGGTGGACCTCTGTGGCAAAGATGACGCGACGCGAATGGATTGCCTCAGCGGCGGCTGGAATCGCGCTGCTGAGCGCAAAAGGCGCTTCGCTCTATGCAGAGGAAACAAAGCAGGCCGTCGTGGAAAGCTTCGGCACCCGCATGCAGGACTTCGATGATGACTGGCTTTTCGCGCGCGGCGATTTCGCAGGAGCGGAACAGATTGCCTGGCGGGATGAAGCCTGGCGCAGCGTGCGCCTGCCGCATGACTGGAGTATCGAGGGCGAGATTGACCAACGCGCTGCAAGCAGCGGACCGGGCGGCTATATGCCGACCGGAATCGGGTGGTACAGGAAGCACTTTGAAGCAGCAGAGAGTGATCGCGAAAGAATTCTTACGATTTTTTTCGATGGCATCTACGAAAACAGCACCGTTTGGATCAATGGACACAAGCTGGGGGATCGTCCATACGGCTTTGTTCCCTTCTGGTATGAGTTGACTCCTTATTTGAAATTCGGAGCTGAGAATGTCATCGCGGTTCGCGTGGATAACTCACAGCAGCCCAACTGTCGCTGGTACTCCGGATCCGGAATCTACCGACATACCCATCTGTGTCGAACTGCCGATCTGCATTTTGCGCCGTGGGGCATATTTGCATGGACGCGATCCATCAGCGGACAAGAAGCCACTGTGCTTGTGCGTGGGAAGGTTCGTAACGCCGGCAACAAGAGTCGCGGCTGTACCGTGCGTGCCATGCTGACCGATCGAGAGGGCGAGACGATCGCCACAAAAGAGCTTCCAGTAAATGTGACCGCAGGCAGTGAGCTCACCGTTGAGCTTGCCCTTGTCGTCGCTGGGGCAAAGTTGTGGTCGCCGGAGGATCCGCATCTGTATCGGTTGCAATGTGAGATTAATGACGAAGGAACGGCAACTGACGCGACGACGATCAGTTTCGGTATTCGTGAAGCGCGATTCGATGCGGATCATGGTTTTTTGCTGAACGGGCAGCGCGTAAAGCTGAAAGGCGTATGCGTTCATCCAGAGGGCGGCTGCGTAGGTGCTGCGGTTCCGGTGCGTGTGTGGGAGCGGCGCCTTGAACTGCTGAAGGCAATGGGTTGCAACGCAATTCGAACAAGCCACAATCCGTTTGCTGCGGAGTTTCTGGACCTCTGCGATCAGATGGGATTTCTGGTCATGGCGGAAGCGTTTGACGAATGGCGCGTGCCCAAGGATCAGGTGAAATTTGGATATAGTCGTTATTTTGACGCCTGGCATGAGCGCGACCTGAGAGACTTTCTGCGTCGGGATTGCAATCATCCTTCCATCGTGATCTGGAGCGCAGGCAACGAGATCGGCGACCAGGCAGCGCCGAATGGAACGCAAACACTGCTCGAGTTGAAGCGCATCATCCACGAAGAAGATCCGACGCGACCGGTGACAGCGGCCTGTGACAGAATCGCCTCCGAACCGCTTTCCAATCGAGTGAAACCGGAGTTTCTGGAAGCGCTGGATGTGGTGGGTTACAACTATGTGGATCGCTGGCGGGAGCGGGCACAGCTCTACTACAGCATCGATCGAGCAGCGCATCCGAAGAGACGATTCGTGGGCACGGAGAGCATTGGAATCGGCGGAATTCGCGGCGACTACCAGTATCTGATGGAACCGTCGCAGCCTGCCGTTGGCATGCACTTCCTGCCACAGCAAAACCTGATTGTGGATACGGAGTCATTGTGGAAGTTTGTTCGCGAATATGACTATGTGGCCGGTGATTTTATGTGGACTGGCATCGACTATCTTGGCGAGGCGGTGTGGCCGATGCGGGGCAGCACCTTTGGCGCTCTTGATACCTGCGGATTCCAGAAGGATGCGTACTACTTTTATCAAAGTCAGTGGACCGAAGCGCCGATGGTTCATCTGAGTCCACATTGGAGTTGGCACGGACAAGAGGGTACGGTCATCCCGGTCACTTGCTTCACGAATTGTGAGATGGTTGAGCTCTTCCTGAACGGACGCTCGATGGGCGTAAAGGGATATGAGTTTCCGCGGATCGGCATGCAGGGTGTGTATGGAAATTATCCTGCGCGCGCGAAGAGTTTGCGTACAACAAGCGATCTGCATTTGAGCTGGGACGTGCCGTATGAGCCAGGCGAAATCAAAGCTGTTGGCATGAACGGCGGCAGAGTGGTTGCTACGCAGGAGGTGATGACCGTCGGCGCGTCGGCGCGCATCCATTTGACTGCCGATCGGCTCCATCTGCAAGCCGATGGTCGTGACGTTGCGCACATCACGGTGATGATCGCGGATGACGCCGGACGCCAGATTCCCTCGGCTTCGGACATGGTGAGCTTTACCGTTGAAGGCGCTGGGCGACTCATCGGCGTCGACAATGGCAATCCATTCAGCCATCAGCGCTACCAGGGCAATGTGCAGACGGCGTTTCATGGTTTGTGTCTTGCGATTGTGCAGTCCACGCAACAAGCAGGCCAGTTTCATTTCCGCGCGAGCGCATCTGGCTTGTCGAGTGCGGAAATTACAGTGAGCACGGGTTAATATCCTCCCGACCAACACTCAATGCGTTTCGCGCGGCAGATGCACAAGGCCGCGCTGCAGCGCAGCTACTACGGCTTGCGTTCGATCCTCAACCTTGAGGCGGAGCAGGATGACGCTGACGTGAGACTTGACGGTGGCCTCCGTGATTCCGAGTGTCGCGGCGATTCCTTTGTTGCTTTGCCCTTGAACAAGCAGTCGCAGAACCTCGCGCTCTCGTGCGCTGAGGTCGGAGTCTGGAGTTCGCTCGGCAAGCGCGCGGGAAATCGGGGACGGAAGAAACCTTCCACCCGAAACAACGCGGCGCAGCGCGTCAACGAGCGCCTCGTGCTGCATGCCTTTGATGATGTAGGCACGCGCACCGGCTTCAAGCGCCTGATAGATGTCTTCATCGCCCTCGTATGTGGTGAGCACGACGAAACAGGCCGTTGGATGCCGGGCACGAATGCGACGAATGGTTTCGACTCCATTGATGCCGGGCAAGCGAAGATCCATCAGCGTAATGTCTGGCCTGTGCTGGGCAAACAGCGTGATGGCATCCTCTCCACTGCTGGCTTCAGCGACCGTGATCATGTCTGGGCGAGCGTTGATGATGGCAGCAATTCCAACACGCATAATGGGATGATCATCGACGATGAGAACACGAATTTTATGGGTCTTATCCATGCTTGCTGAATCCTTTCAAGTGTTCCCCATGGCGTTCCGCGGAACAGTAACGCGACGCGGCATCTCGATCCAGATGCGCGTGCCCAGACCGATGATGCTCGTCAATGAGAATCGACCTCCAACGGATTGGACGCGCTCTCGCATTCCGGTCAGGCCGTAATGATGGCCGGGTTGTGCCTGCACCTGTTCCGGATCGAATCCTGAACCATTATCGGCGATCTCCAGAATCAGGTGATTGCGCGCAAACGAAAGCCCGACCTCAATGCTTTTGGGATGGCCGTGCAAAACTGCATTGTGGATAGCTTCACGGGCCAGCATCAACAATTCATACGTGGCAAATTGATTCAGAACGAATGGTTTTCCACGGACTTCAACCTGAACGGGCAGGCCAAACTCATCGGCGCAGTGCGCAGCCATCTGATGAAGAGTCTGATCCAGCGAGTTTTCCGCAGGCCGGTTGCGGCGCAGATTCCAGACAGCTTCACGCGCTTCATTGATGGTGCTGCGAATCTGCGTGCGAGCGTGCTCGACGAGGCTGCGTTCTGCTCCTTCATCCTGCGAACGAAGGCTCGATATTCCTTCGATCAGCGCCGAGATGCTGGTGCAACCCTGGATGACGGTGTCGTGCATCTCACGCGCCAAGCGGGATCGTTCTTCCAGAACAGCTTCAAACTGCATACGAATGCGCCAGACGCGCAAGGAGTAGATGGCCACGATGAGCAGGACAATCAACATTGCAACCGAAACGATGAACCACGGCGTACGGTAAAACAGCGGGCGCTGGACAACGGCAAGTGAAACCGAAGAAAGAACCTCAGGATGATTGACCTCGAATGCCTGCACGCGGAAGCTGTACCTTCCCGGAGGAAGACTGGTGTAAGAGGCGGAGCGACGCGTTCCAGCATCGACCCAGTGTGCATCAAATCCATTGAGCTGGTAACGGAATCGAAGACTGTCCTGGGAGCGCAGCAGCATTGGCGACCAGGCAATTTCAAGTCGGCTGTTTCCGGGTTGAATTGTGATGCCGTGGTCACTCGCGACGGTGCGTCCATTGACCTGAACGCCATGAATCACGATTGGAATTGGCGTGTCGGAAGATACATGACCAGCGAGAATATGAAGCGGGCCGCGATCCGTCAGAAACCATGCTTCGCCATGTGCGTCGAGACAACCGGAGGGTTGCCGACCGCCATAAATTTGCGCTGCATCCACATCGTTGGAGATGCCATAGAAGCTCAGCGAAAGATGCGCCGTCGGATAATCCGCAGCGGCGTCCAGTTCCTTGCGGCTGAGCAGTGAGATGCCATTCGGGCCGCTGATCCAGAAGCCGCCGTGCACATCTTCCAAAATTTGATAGATGCTGTTACTTGCCAGCCCCTGATCGGTGGTGTAATGCGTGAGCATGCCATGTTTCCATCGAAAAAGACCATCGTTGCGCGTGCCAAACCAGAGACCACCCTCGGCATCTTCATGGATGGTCCAGACCTTCTTCTGGCTAAGGCCGACGGTTGCGGCATCATGAACAAACCTTCCCTGATGGATATGGTTCAGACCACGATCCGTACCTATCCAGATGTCGCCATTGTGATCCTGGAGCAAAGCACGCGTGCTGAAGTAGGACAGGCCATCGCGCATGCGATAGTTAATCAATCCATGCGGCGTCAGGTGACTGACCCCTTCATCCGCACCGATCCAAAGCGTTCCATCGCGCGCTTCGAGCATGGCACGAATGAAGTTGTTCACGAGACCATTGCGCGTGGTGTACCAGCGGATTTTCCCATGATCGAGGCGTACGATGCCGTCACCGTCTGTTCCAATCCAGAGCGCACCGGAACGACTGCGTAACAGGTTGCGCACCTGAAGCTGGCCAAGGCCCGGGAAGTGAACTGTGCGAATAATGCCGCCCTGCATGCGAAAAACATTCGTCGAAACGATCCAGAGTGAACCGTCGGTATCCGGCGAGATGGTCCCGAAGTCGGCATCGACGGGTTGCGGCAGCGGGATAATGCGCACAGGCGTATGCGTCAGTCGCACCATGCCAGCCTGCGTGCCGATCCAGATATTTCGTTCGTCATCCTCAAAGAGATTCAGAACCGTGTTGCTGGGCAACGTGTCGCTGGCGGTCATTACCGTGGACTGGTTGTCCCGCAGCAGACGAAGACCGTCGCCAATCATTCCGATCCAGAGTGAGCCATCGGAGGATTGCCGCAAGACACGAACCGTGGCATGAATGCCAGCAATGCGCTTGAATGAAGATGCGCCCGGAGAGAGTCGATGCAAGCCGAGAACGGTGCCAACCCAGATGGAACCGTCTCTGGCAGCCAGAATTGATTTGACACGATTCTGGCTGATGCCACCCTGCAGCGCGTAGCGATGGACGATGCCGTGATCGATGGAGATCAGATCAGAACCGCCAGCCCACAGTGCTCCGTGCTGGTCCTGCGTGATGGCGTGAACAGCAAGCGTAGGAATTCCATTTGCACCATCGACGCGCAGAAAACGATCTCTCTCCAGGCGCAGCAGTCCATTGTCAGTGCCCACCCAGAGTGTGCCGTCACGATCCTGGAAGAGCGCGCGGATGAAGTTATCGCTGAGGCCGTCGGCGGCACCGAAGGCGCGGAATCTGCCTGCGCGATAGCGCAGCAGTCCACCACCTTCCGTGCCAATCCAGAGCGTACCGTCCCGTGTGACCAGCAACGAAAAGATGCTGTTTTCGTGGATTTGCGGTGTATTCTCGTCGTCGAAGACGGTGATATGAGAGCCGTCGGATCGCAACAATCCGCCCGTTGTGCCGATCCACAAATAGTGGTCTGGAGTCTGCGCAAAAGCCTGCACGGTCTGCTCAGGCAACCCATCCTGCGCCTGCCATACTTTCCGCGTATATCCGACAGGAGCAGATCCAGACGCTGACGATGCAGTAACCACAAGTAAGAAAAACAGCAAACACATCCGAATAGAGGTTGTCTTCGCGCGCAGGCATTCGCATGAAGCGCACGGCCACATGCGCCGCAATCTCGTAGTGATCCCCGCAGAAATCAAAGAGACTCCGAAACTCATTTCGGCTCATCTTTCGCAGGTACAGACGGATCTGGCTGACGATTCATCTGCTGATGGATCGCTGCAACCTTGTCCTGAGCCTGTCGAATTTCACGGTAGAGTTTGAGCTGAAGAGATTCTTCGCTGCTGAGGTGAAGCTGGTGACAGACGCGTGCCAGCCGGTAGTGGGCACCGGCATTCATGGGATCTGCCGCTACCGCCGCGCGCAACAGAGGCAGAGCAAGATTCGGTTGGTTCTGATCCGCAAGCAGCTTACCAAGATCGAGCTGGACCTCAGGATCAGAAGGCGCAAGACGATATGCGCGCTGGAAATGTGTAAGCGCAGAAGCTTCATTTCCCTGTTTCTGATCCAGACTACCCAACGCACACTCAATTTGAGGATTATCGCCGTCGGCTTCACGCGCCAGTTGAAGCTGTTCACGGGCCAGTTGCCAAATAGCCAGCCCGCTGCCCTGCTGCATATATGCCTCAGCCAGTTCAAAGTGCATGCCCGGCAGGTGTGGGTCAAGAGCCAGCGCTTTCTTGTAATGATCGATGGCATCGCGCGCGTCACCGGAGTTGATGAGTTTTTCTGCAATTAACTGCTGCATCCGAGCCGAGTCCGGCGCGAGCAGAAGCAGTTTGTTCAACGCATTGTCGGCCTGTTCTGAATAGATGCGCTGGGCGAAGAAGAGAATGTCCGTATTGTCTGGCGCCAGGGTGAGCAATTTTTGAAGGACAGGAAGTGTCGCATCGATGTCCCCGCGCTGATAAAACATATCCGCAAGATTCACGCCGACCTCAATGCGGAGTTTGCCTTCTGGAAGCTCCTTGAAGGCAGATTGCAGGTCTGCTAAAGCGCTTGCATCATTCTGTTGCTTCTCACAGATGCCCAGCAATGCGCGAGCCTGCGTCATCTGTGGCGAATCCTGAAGCGCAGCGCGAAGATCGCGGATCGCAGAACCACAGTCTCGCCGGGAATAGGCGATGGTGCCCAGTTCAGCCAGCGCAGGACCGTTGTGTGGATCAAGCCGCAGAACTTCCTGATAGCGCTGCTCGGCGAGCGCAATGTTGCCTGCGCGAAGAGCCGCGTCGGCCTGTTGCAAAGCTGCGTCCTGCTGTGAAGGTTGGGCCACCTGCGCCTGAAGCGTCTCTTGATGCGACGAAATTGAAACAGCCGCAAGAAAAACAGCAAAACACAGCAGGCGCACATCTCGCCTGCAAGTACGACCTCGATGGAAAACTGCGGTGGCGGCGTCAGAATGCGGCGCACTCAAGAGCAAATTCATGGGGCGATTGTAAGCCAGAGGGGTGTTCCATTGCGCATTTGAATCGTATCCGGGGCTGGAAAGCGCCACGCTGCAAAATACAGCAGGACGCTCCAGCCCCGAACGTGGTGAACAGCGGTCTGCGATCAGAAGGTCAAGCGCCCCCCAAGCTGGATGTCGCGGCCGCTGGCGGCTGTGCTGGTAATCACGCCTCCGCCAACGACTCCGGTTCCAGTTGCAGCATCCGGTTGTGAGAAGTTCGGGTGGTTAAAGGAATTAAAGGAATCCGCACGAACTTCAAAGTTGATGCCTCGCGGAAATTGGAATGTCTTCCCGAGGCTGAGGTCAAGATCGCGCCAGTTTGGACCGATGAGCGAATTCCTTCGTTCATTGCCGAAGCTGCCTGTTGCTGGCGTCGCGAATGCAGCGGTGTTGAACCACTGATTGACGGATGGATTGGAAACGGATGTGTTGCCGACAACATTGGGCAGCCAGCCAAATCCACAGCCGCACTGATTGGCCTCTGAACCGCTGTCGTCCGTACCGTTGTTGGAAGTGGTTGCCGTAAAGGGAATGCCGCTGTGCACCTGGAAGATGCCGGTGACGCGCCACCCGCCCAGCACCTGATCCGTGACGCCGTGCAGAGCAAATCGCTTTCCAGCTCCGAAAGGCAGTTCATAGGTGACGGAACCATTGATGGAGTTGCGCATGTCCAGCGTGGACAGGCCGTAGTTGGAAGCGATGTTGAAGGCGTTCTGCCAGGTATCCACGCTCGCGTTGTTGCCCGAACCCGTGCCTGAATCCATGGTCTTTGACCAGGAGTAGTTGAACAGGAAATTCAAGCCGTGAGACGTGGCTTTTTGCACGCGAAGTTGCAGTGCGCTGTAGTTGGAGTAGCCATCGAAGAGCACGCCCGCAATCGAGCAGAAGAGTGGATACGCGCTGGGATCGTTGTAGCAACTGGAATAGTTTGTGCCATAGCCGGACAAATCTGCTTCGGGAACCTGGTTGATATCTCGCGTAAATCCAAGGTGCGTTCCCTTGGTGAAGAGATAACTGGTATCGATAAGCATCCGGAACGGCAACTCATGCTGCACCGAGAACAAGACTTCCTGGTAATAGGTGCTCGGACGATGCTGCGGATAATACGTCACATCCTGGTAGTTGTACTGCGAGTTGGAAAGGTTCGACAGAGAAGGATAGGAAACTGCGCCCGGTCCGGGTCCATTCTTCAACTTGAACGCGGCTGTATTGCCATATCCCTTGCTGCCGTTTGGATTGAGGCCGATGCCAAGCGCTGCCGTATAAGGATCAACAGACCAGGGCTGATCGGAGATGCCGTAGCTGGCGCGCACCACCCATTTGGGAAACGGCTGCCACGAAAATCCGATGCGCGGCACCCACTGATTGATCCCGTTCTGAATGGTGTTGCGACCATCCTGACCGCCGTAAACCATCGCTCCCAGCGTTCCCGCAGGTGCGTACTGCCCTGTATTCACCACGTGTGGGCTAAACGTTCCCCAGCGGTTCTGCACTTCGCTCCATCCCCCCTGGTACTGATAGCGCAGGCCAAGGTTGAGCGTGAAAGTTGGACTGATCTGGTAGTCATCCTGAAGGAAGGCTCCCATATTCCACATGCGTGCGCCCGTCTCGACATCATCATAGACATACCAGCCATAAACATCGCCCAGCATAAAGTCGGCATAGGGAACGCCGGTGGAAACACCGCTGAAGACGAAGTTACCCGAAGAGATATCTCCCCAACCGGTGTAGTTTTGATAGCTCTTGTCAAATTCGCCGCCCATCTTGATGGTATGACGCCCTTTGATAAGCGTGAAGATGTCAGACTCGGCCAGTGCGCCGTCAGCCAGCAAAGCGTGAACGCCGCCATTGATGCCGATTCCGCCGATCGATCCACCGCTGTTGATGGTGACAGTCGGGAAGATATTGCCCGGCGCATCCGCGCCATACGTCGGCTCGATGCCGAGCGAAGTCGGATAACCTTTGTTATAGGTCGGAGGAATGTACTTATCCACTTCGCGCACTCCGCCCACGCGTGCTTCGTTCACCATGCGATCGTTGATTGTCCACACATCGGTGACCTGACCGTCTTCGTTGTAGTTATTGCCTTGTGTGCAATCAAAACCCAACGAACAGAATCCATCCACGTTATACGTGAGTCCGATGGGAAAGATCATGTATGAAGCGGAGATACGATTTTTCTGGCTTGGAGTGTAATCGACCTTGCCCACATACCACTTGGAGCTGGTGGTGCTGCCGGCGACAACGGTGTAGTTATTCAGATAAGGATTGCTTCCGGATTGCAGAAAGTTTGGCGCGGGAAAATACTTCTGGATATTCTGCGCAACCGGGTCCATGCCAGAGGTAATGCAGTTGTTGGGATAGTTCTGCCCAGTGCTGGGATTCTTGACCGGCACCGGGAAACATCCGGCCTCCATGTTGACTGTCCCGTTCTGTCCCTGCGTCGGCACGGTGGTCGTGTAAACGCTCGACGAAGTGTTTGGATTGTCCTGGAAGGTGAAAAAGAAAAACAGCTTATTATGAAGGATCGGTCCGCCGATGCTGCCGCCAAACTCATTCCAGTGCAGCGGCGCAACCACAAGTGGAGCGCGATCGAAGTAACTGCGCGCGTTGTAGTCGTTGTTCTGATTGAACTCGAAGAGCGAGCCGTGAAACTGATTGGTTCCGCTCTTCAACATCACGTTGAAGTCGGCAACACCATCGCCGTATTGCGCGCCAAAGTTGCTCGTCTGTACGTTCACCTCGCCGATCGCATCGGGGGGCGGATAGTTGTCGCTCGCGTTGGCATCGCGCGGCTCCTGCGCAATCGATCCTTCAATGAGAAACGTTCCAGAGTAGCCTTCCGTTCCGTTGACGCCGATTCCCTGCCCCGATGCGCTTTGGCTGCCGCCGCCGTTGACTCCTGGCAACAGGTTCGTCAGCTCGTTGTACCAGATGCCACCGACAATCGGCGCATTCTGCACCGCTTTTGCGTCGAGATCAAGATGCTGTGCTGAATCCTCCGTTTGCAGCAGAGGGGCCTCGGCAGTCACGACTACCTCTTGCGTAGCCTGCCCAACCTCCAGCGTAGCGTTGACTCCAATCGTGGCCACGGAAAGCGTAATCCCCTGGCGAACTGCATCGCGGAATCCCGGCTTGCTATAAGTGATTTTGTAGTGACCGGTGGGCAGTGACGGAACATCATAAATGCCGGCATGATTTGTCTGAGTGGTGGACTGAATGCCCGTATCGGTATTGAGCAAAACGACATCGGCCCCAGTGATGGCGGCTCCAGTCGTGTCTGTCACCTGGCCCTTGATTTCACCCGAATTTGCGTTCTGCGCCCTTACCGATCCCGCAGCAGCGGCAAGCAATGCAAACACAAATGCAAGCCTGCGGAATGTATTCGTTTTCATGTATGTTGCCTCCAAAAAGTGAACCTGAACACGGCGAGAAGGCTATCTTGCCAGAGATTCCACTTGCATCCGACCAAAGTCGGATTGATTCGCGATTTCATACCAAGAAAGCTCGGCATCTTTTTTCTTTGATCGACAATATCAGGATATGAGTCTTATTTACATTGAGATACGCCGCGCATATCGCTGACGGGAAACGATACAGTTGATGTCAAATAGATTACAGAATGCGCGAACATACATGCCGTTCGTTCGTTGCGCAACGCCGAACGCTTCCCCGTGTGATTGAGAGGATGCAGCTTCACGATTATCGAACGCTCCTGTGAAAAAAGGAAATCTTCACAATCCTCCTTTCGTCGGATGGAGGACGCATTTGATCCAGATAGGCTCACCTTCGCATGTCTCACATGCCCGTTCCAAGCGCTGAAACGGCAACCAATCTTGGACCGCACACCATCAGGAGCCACCGAGCAAAATGCAGTGGAAGAGTTTGATCCTAGGGATTTCATCTCTGGCAGTGGCATTCTCAGCCCTTGCGCAGCAGCCACAGGAACCTGTGAATCCTGCTCCGATCGACGGGCAAAGCTACACACTGGTCAATCAGTTGTCAGGCTTGCAGGCTGACGGCGGCTCCATCACAGCGCAGAACGGAACGGCTGCAACCGTGGAGACGCGCAACTTCAGCAGCTTGACGCAACGATGGGCGCTGACGCGACTGCCCAGCGGGCTGTGGGCCATCAGCAACGCGGGAAACGGGCTTTGTCTCTCTGCCAGCGGATCCAGCGTGGTCCAGAACACCTGCTCCCTGTCGCAGGCAACACAACAATGGACAGTGACCGCTGCCACGAACGGATATCTGACACTGACCAACCAGTCTGGCCAGATGGTGCTGAGCGCACAATCGACGAGCGCTGGTGCGCCTCTCGGCTTGAACACAGCAGGCGGCGCTCCGACACAAAGTCAGCAATGGTTGCTGCGTCCAGCGTTTTTCCGCGGAATGGATAATGCTCTCCTCGAAAAGCAGGAGGCAGATCGAGTAGCCGCTGCGCTGCCCTGGTGGCAGGACGCCAGCCAGACGGCAGACGTGCTGCAAATGATGAAAAATCACGGCGTGAACACCGTGCGCATCCGCCCGACTTCGGTGCCACCCTACCAGACACTCACGTTGAGCGGTACCAGCGCGTTACCGGCCAGTTGCACCGGCAATGGCTGCTACGCAGAGACGGACGACGCGGATATCAATCTGGCGAAGCGCGCAAAACAGCTTGGCATGGCCGTCGTGCTCACGCTCTTCTTCGATGGCGGCTCGTCGCAGTCGATCCCCGGCGCTTGGGCCGCTGAGTCACTCACGCAGCTTGAGTCCTCCGTCTACAGCTACGTGAAGAGCGAGGTCGAAGCCTATCGCGCGGCGGGTGCGATGCCGGATATGGTCAGCATCGGGAACGAAGTGGATACCGGACTCTTCGGCACGCTGGCTTCGCCCGGCACCAGCTTCAGCAGCTTTGCCGCCGTGCAGCAGCAGGGCATGCAGGCTGTTCTGGATGCAGCCAGCGACACGTCCTTGGGTGCTGCAATTCCGCCGCCAATTCGTTGCATTCACATCACTCCTGCATGGAATCTGACAAGTTTCTTCAGCGAAGCGAAGCAGAACTCAATTCCCTTTGACGCCATCTGCCAGAGCTACTACCCGTTCTTTCACGGGCCTCTGACCAACGCACAAGCGACGCAGTCAAATCCCGGAAACAAGCCGGTGGAAGAGACAGTGCTCAGCGACGCAGCAACTTCCATCGGAGTACCCATCTTCGTGATGGAAACCGGCGAGCACTACGAGAGCGGCTTCGAGAGCAACGATCCCTGGTATCCAGCCACGGTCGCTGGACAAAGGCAGTTCCTCATCGACCTGACGGGTGTGATGAAAAACCTGCCCAACCATCTGAGCCTTGGAGTGGACTACTGGGATCCCGAGGGAGTGAACACTATCGGCAGCGGTGGAGCAACCACCAATGGCGATGGACAGCCTGACGCCACTTTCGTATGGAATGGGCTGACACTCTTTGACAATGCCGATACCTCAGGTGCGACGAACACGAGTGCGGCAAACTACTCGGCGGTTCTGAGTGGCGTGGACGCGCTCGGCGGCAGGCTCGACCCCACATTAAGCTACAAACTGGTGAACGTGGCCACAGGCAAGGTGCTCGGAACTGCGGGCATTCCAGGCAGCAATGGCATTCCCCTCGGCTTGTCGGCAAGCGATGGCGGCACTTTTACCGATCAGCAGTGGACAATTGCAAGCGACGGCCACGGCCACCTGATTTTGACGGATGCAGGTGCCGCCGCCGCAGGGACAACGTACGCGCTCGACGCTGGCAACGCGCCAGCATCCGGAACTACGGTGATGCTGAAACCAGCGTCGAGCGGAGCCACTTCGCAGCAATGGAATCTGGTCACAGCCGGCGGCGGCCAATACACCGTGGAGCAGACGGGAAGCACACTTGTGCTGGCCAGCAACACCGCAAGCGGAAGTCCGGAACTGGAAGCGCCAGCCAGCATCCACACCGACTGGATTACGCCCATCGGAACCAACCAGCTTTGGCAGGTTCTGCCTGCGCGGATCACCGAACAACCAACGCCGACACAGCTTGCGATTGCGAGCGGAGTGCCGACGACAGCCATCTATGGCAGCGCATTGGGAACAGTGACGATAAATCTGCTGGACGCAACCGGATCACCCGTTACAAGCAGCACCGCACCAGTGACGCTCACCATCACCGGCCCGCAATCCTTTTCCGAATCCATGACGACAAACGCAATCGGTGGCGTTGCCACGTTCTCGTTGAACGGAAATTCCCTCGGCGGCGTGGGAACGTATACGTTGACAGCAACCAGCACCGGCATCAGCAACGCCAGCGCAACTGTGCAGGTAACCGCAGCCGTGCTCACCGTTGCAGCAGAGGATGCAACGCGTATCTTCGGCGACGCCAACCCGCCACTGCTGGATACGATCACCGGATTTGTGCACGGAGACAGCGCTGCGGTGGTCAGCGGCGCACCCGTCTTGACGACCAGTGCCGTGGCAGCATCCGCGCCGGGCGACTATCCGATCACGATTGCAGCCGGTACGCTTTTGGCAGCCAACTACACCATCACGCTGGTCCCGGGAACACTCACCGTGACCACCGCGCCGACGACGACAACCCTCAGCGCTTCCACCGGGCAAATCGATCCAGGGCAAAGCGTCACGCTGACCGCAACCGTTACTTCCCCATCCAGCATCGCACCCAGTGGCTCGGTTCAATTCATGGATGGCGGAACGACTCTAGGCAGCGCGCCGCTCACAGCAAGCGGAACCGCCACGCTGACCACAACACTCCAGCCCGGAGCCAACGCGCTGAGTGCAGCGTTTGTGGCAAATGCCGACGATGCAGCTTCCACATCGAGCACGATCACCGTCGCTGAGGCCGACTACTCGCTCGTTGCAGGGCAGACAAATCTTACTCTGACCGCCGGCGGAAGCCAGGCCGTATCCCTGACCGTTACACCGACCGGTGGGTTTCAGGGCAATGTAACGATGAGTTGCAACAGCAAGCTCGCATCTTTAAGTTGTTCCTTCGTGCCAGCTTCGTTCACCTTCAGCGGCGCCACCACTGCACAAACCGGAAACGTGACGATTGCTTCTGCTGCAACCAGCGCAGCCGCAAGCCGCACAATCGCCGGACTCCGTTGGCTGGGAATGATATTCACGCTCCCGCTGTTCATCCTTGCACGCAGAAAAATCGTGAACATCAACGGACGTTGGATAGCTGTCTTGATCGTGGCTTTCATCGCATTTTCAGCCATGCTGGGTTGTGGCGGAAGCAGCTCTTCCACAACTCCGCCGCAAAGCACCGGCACGGTGACGATCACTGCCTCCAGCCCCACGGGATCCATCACGCAAAGCACGCAGGTGACCGTAACCGTGCAGTAGGTGCGTTACAGGGTGCGTGAAGCTACACTGGCCAGCGCGATATCGTCAGCCGCGCGGCTCCAGCCGATGCGCAGGTCCGTCACGTTGTTGAGTGCGAAAGCATTCCCGTGCGTGCGCGCCGCGGTAATGGCAAAGAAATCCGCGCGATCCACCTCCACCAGCGAAAAAGCTGGCCGCACATCCGGCTGACGCAGCGCAACCTCTACGTGGCTCATCTCCAGATTGCGAAGATGTCGGAGATAAAACCCATACGATGGCGTTTCGCCGAAGCGATTCGGATCGGGATACTGATTTTCGTCTTCCGGAAGATCGGGAACGGACGTTGCCACTCCACCTGCGCTTTCCACATAAATATCCGAGAGCTTCACATCTTCAATGGAAGAGTTGGGAATGCCTGTCAAAATCGATGCAAATCGAGGAGGCGCGTTGTAACAGACCAGATTACTGATGAGGATGCGCCGCAGCGTGCCGACCTGCGTCTTGCCTGCCGGACCGCGAAGCCGCGAGCCAAGACGCATGAAGATCGGCCCGGTCACCAGATCCCGCATCGTCGTGTTGGTGATGGTCACGTCTTCCAGCAGCGCGCCGTCAACCGACTCCAGCGCATAACCTTGACAGCCTTCAAAAACGCAGTTGGCAATCGTGATATTGATGAATCCGCCATTCGATTCCGTGCCGCACTTGATGCGCCCTGTGTGCGGAATATGATCCTCTGGCGCATATTTGCGAAACGTTCCATCCAACACGCTGCCAAGCTGATAACATCCCGTCACAAAACAGTCGGAGATCGTGACATTGCGCGTCGGGCGCGCATAGCCAAGCGCGTAGCTGGACTTCGGACAGATGCCATCGTCCCACGGCGAGTTCACCGTACAGTTGGTGACGCGCACATTCTGACAGCAATCGATATCCATGCCATCGCGGTCCGTGTCGATCTTCAGGTTGTCGATAGTGACGTTATCGACGCCCGTGAGCAGAATGCCGAAGTGGCCGCCCTTCAGAATCGAGAAATCGCGCAGCAGCACATTGCGGCAGTTTTTCAATGCAATGGCCTTGTTGCCCACGCCGACCTGCTCGGCGATAAACGGCGCGCCATCCCCTTTGCGACCGCGGCCATTTGACAGTCCACGTCCCCAGATCAAGCCTGTGCCGGTGATGCTGCAATCGTGAATGTCTTCCGCCCAGATCAACGAATTGTGCCAGTGATTGTGTCCGTAGTCCTGAAAGGCATTCCATGCCGTGTTCGGCTCGGCTGCATCGTAGACCCCGCCGTTGTAGCCGGTTGACTGCCCTGGTAACGGCGAGTCCGCTGCGATCAGCGTCGCACCCTGCATCAGGTGCAGATGGACAAAACTTTTCATCCGCAGCGAAAACGAAAGATAGTTCCCCGCCGGAAAAAGCACCACCCCACCGCCAGCCTGTGCTGCTGCGTCAATCGCCGCCTGAATGGCACGCGTATCCAGCGTCTTTCCGTCACCTGTCGCTTGGTACTGATGCACATGAAAGATGCCATCGGCACGGAGAGATTCCACCGTTGCATTGGACGAGGCGGCGGCAAAAGAAGCGGCTGGAAATGAAGCTGCGGCAAGACCGGCCGCACCTGTACGCAGGAAGCTGCGGCGAAAAGCATCAAACTGACTCATGGGCAAAATCCTTTCCCAGGTAGGGACGAGATGAGTGTACCGAAAAAAGATGGCGTGGAGCCGCACCGCGCCCCACGCCACAGGAAAGTCTACCGCGACTAAAAGACGATACGGCCGCCGATCTGCACCTGACGCGGCAAGCTGTTCTGGGCAACGTTCGTGATGTATCCGAAGTCGCTCGACGTTGCGCTGTTCACATTCGGCGCATTGAAAACCGCATGGTTCAGCGTATTGAACGTTTCGAAGCGCAACTGGAAGTATGCGCCATGACCGAAGTTGAAATCCTTCAGGATCGATGCGTCCAGATTGTTGTATCCATCCTGACGAACCCAGGAGAGCGTCTGCGGCAGAGTGCGCAGATGGAAAGCGTACTGCCCGTTGATGAACTGGCTTCCATCGCACGCGCCCGAGCTGGGGCAGGCCGCAGAGTTGCCGGTCACAAACGCTTTCGTGCTCAGCGCAGGATTGCCAGAGCCAACCGCAGAGGCATTGCGCGGCTGGTTGGATATCTGACGCAGCGTGGTTCCGGGCTGGAGCGGGATATCCGCAGTGAACTCAATCGGCGAACCGGACTGATACTGATAGATGCCGTTGATGACATAACCGCCAAGAATCTCATCCCACAGGCGGCTGCCACCAAAATCGAACATCTTCCCTTTGCCAAACGGCAACTGGTAGGTCCCGCCCAGGGTGAAATGCTGTGTGTGGTCAAACGGAGAGACCCGCCGTGTGAGCTGCGTGTCTTCGTTGTTGAGGTAGGTATCCTGCTCGATCAGCTTGGAGAAGCTGTAGTTGGCAGTCAACGTCAAGCCATGGGATGCGCGATGTTCCCAGTGAGCGATCAAATCCTCAAAGAAAGACTCGCCGATCGTCTGGTTTTCTTCGTTCACTGCACTGTTGCCAAATTGTGGAAAGCCCGAAATCAAAGCCGAAAACGGAACCGTCTTCGACTGGTTCACACCTGTCGTGTTGGTCGCTCCCAACGTCTGATAGAAGGGGTTGGTGACCGACTGGCTGTACGCGCTTGCAATGCTCTGGTCACGATAGGGATTCGTGGTCAGGAACGGGAGCAACGGTGAGTTCAGGTCCTGAATCTCCACCGGCAGATGAAGTGCATGGTTGCCAACGTACATCAGTTCGACCATGTCATTGGCCGTAATCGCACGCTGAACGCCTATATTCCAACGCTCGGAGTACGGATCGTGCTCAACCGGTGCGAGGAAGCTGATCGCCTGCCCCAGGAAGGTGTTCGCACCCTGCGACGATCCCTGCGGCTGCTGGAAGCCGCTAGGGAACGGGTTGCTGAGCGAACCAGCCGGAGTCTCGCCGTTGTTGGTTGACGCAACATACTGTGTCGAAGCGCTGAAGCCTTCCTGGTTGGAAAGCGCCGCCGAGGAATACTGTCCCTGCGAGTTCAGATTCGAGAGCGTCTCTGGCTGAACAAAGATGCCGAAGCCGCCGCGAACCTCCGTCTTGTTATTTACGCTCCAGGCAAAGCCGATACGCGGGCTGAAGAAGCCGTTGTTGGTGGCGTAGACCGCGCCATTCGGACCGTTCGGGAAGGTCAATCCGCCGAGGGTATTGATATTGTTGATCGAGTAGTTGCCGCCGTCTGCGGAGACCGTCACGGGAGAAAACGCCGGCGTGCTGGCATAATTGATCGCCGCCGTCGGGTTGAAGCCGTTGACCGTCCGTCCCAGCTTCTCGCGGAATGGCGTGTCAATGTCGTAGCGAATGCCCAGATTCAACGTCAGATTGTCCGTCACGCGCCAGTCGTCCTGCACAAACGAGCCGATATAGTACTGGTGATAATCGGCGCGAGCGTTCAGGTCAAACTGGCCGCCAGCCGGCAGACCGAGCAGGAAGGTGGCCAGATCACCGCCAAAAGTCTGCGATGCGGCACCTGTTCCGGATTCCACAAATCCAGAGTTGAAGCTGAAGCTGCCGGAAGAGTTGCCAAAGTTCTGGATGCTGATGCGGTACTGACGACCGTCAAAACCAACTTTCAGCGTATGACGACCGATCACCTTCACCATGTCCGTGAAGACCTGGTAGCTGGTGCTCGGGTCGAGCGCCGAACCGGTATCGCCCAGACACTGGTAGCTGCTGTGACCGCCGCAACTGTTGCCGGTCTGAAAGTTGATGAAGGGCAACTGCACCAGTTCACTGGCTGACTGCATGTAGCCCGGAAAACCAAGGCTGTTCGGGCTATAGGCAGTTGCCGGAGTGCTGTGCACCTCGTTGAAATAGGTCCAGTTCAGACGAGTATCGAAGATCGTCGTCGAGTTGAGTGTATAGACGTTATCAAGCGATGTACCCCAGTTTTCGCGCACCAGAATGGTCCCGGTTGCGCCATTTCCAAAGTAGTTGTTCTTGATCTGACTGCGGAAGTTGTGACGCATGTCAAAGAAAACGTGATCGGCTGCGCTGACGTTATAATCCAGGCGCCCAAACTCGTTGTCATAATCGTCCACGCTGGGTGCATTGGCGATGTAGTTGTCCTGCCCGTCGGCGGCAGCATTCGGACTATTGTTGGGCGACGGAAAGAGCTTCATATACGCCTGCGCGATGGAGTTCAGCGGTCCGGCGCTGGTGATCTGGTTCTTCAGAATCGGCGCACGGGTGTACGACGATCCGTTGACTGTGACCTGATAGGGGTTGTAGAGCTGGTTGGGATCAGGATACGGGCTGGTGTTCTTGCCGCTCGGATTGCACATCGCAGCAGCAGAACCCGGATCGTTGGCAAAGCCGGTAGGACAACCCGCAGCAAGCGTCTGATAGAAATCACCCGCACGCTCACCGCCGGAAGAAGTGCCCAGCAGCGGATCGCTGTCCGTCGGCACCGTCAACGTCGCGGTGTTCGGCGTCGAATCCTTCAGCCCTTCAAATGCAAAGAAAAAAAGCAGCTTGTTGCGCCCGTCATAGACCTTGGGAATCCGTACCGGCCCGCCAAAGGTGAGGCCGTACTGATTGAAATGGAAGACCGGCGTCGGCTTATTGCTGCGATTGTTGAAGTAGGTGTTGGCATCAATGCCCGAGATCTGGCCAAACTCATAGGCCGTGCCATGAAACTCATTCGTACCGCTCTTGGTCACCAGGTTAACCACGCCGCCAATCGTATGGCCAAAGCTGGCATCCGTATCAAACGGTCGCACGGAAACCTCAGCCACCGTGTCTTCGCTCGGCGCGTAGGCAAGAGCACCCAGCAAGGTAAGATCCGGCGAACCATCGAGCAGCACTTCGCTCACCTGATTCGGCGTTCCACCCATCGACCACGAGTTGCCAGCATTGTTGTCAAACGGATGAATCTGCTGCGGTGCCGCCGTCGTGATCACGCCAGGCGTCAGTTCCGCCAGCGTCGTCGGCGTACGTCCGTTCAGCGGCAGGTCCGCCACCGACTGCGTATCGATGACCGAACCAATTGCAGCGTTGGCCGAATCAAGCTGCGGTGGAGCGCCGGTCACCGTCACCGACTCCGTTGCCGAGCCGACCTGCATGTGCAGGTCAATCACGGCATGTTGCTGCGACTGGAGCGGAACGCCCGTCCGCTCGATTGCCTGGAAGCCGTTTGCCGTCGCGCGGATGGAATATTCACCCGGCAGCAGAAACGGAATCACGTATTCACCAGCAGCGTCGCTGACCGTGTGGTTAGTTGTTCCCGTGCTCACTTCGTGCACCGTGATGGAAGCGCCAGGAATGACGGCTCCGCTGGCATCCATGACGGTACCGGAGATCGTGCCGCGAAACTCCTGTGCACGAGCGACCCGAGTGCCACCAAAGAAAGTCGCCAACAGGAGCAATACTGCGCAAAGAGTTGCACTCTGCAACGCAATGAAGCAGGAAGAACGAGAGTTCTCCGATGCACCCAGTCGATGGACCGCACGGTGAACGAACGATTTTAGTGGTCCTACCAGTTGAAGACCACATTTTGAGTCATAGCGCATACCTGGCATCCTTTGAATACAGATTTGAACAGAGAGCTATTTGTTCAGCGAGGTGAATTGTCTCTGTAGCAAATAACAATTGTCAATACCCATGAAAAGTTTTTTTGCGCCGCCACGAACGATAAACGGCTCAACAGAGATTTCGCAATACGGCAAGAATCCCCTCAATGGTCTGACCTTAACGGAGATAAAACGCAATTCCCAATAGACCATCAAAGCGAAAATATCTGACTAAATCAATTTATTGGATTAGGCCACATGCGTTTCCACGGCAAAGCAGGCAATTCCCTGTTGGAAGCGCGGGGGGACATGACTGCTTCAGGAATCGACCTCCGGATTCACTCGGTTCGGGTTACGGCTCGTCGCGATAGATGCCGATCTGCGCCGTTCCACCCTCGGTCATTCGCGCGCGAAACATGCCAGGGGTATTGAAGCTCCAGGCCACCTGTCCGTCCGGCGCAATGGCGATCACGCCGCCGTCGCCGTGGATCGGCGCGAGTTGCTTCTGGATCACTTCGTCTGCTGCCGCCTGCAGCGTCATCCCTTTGTACTGGACCAGCGCGCAGATCGTCCTGGCAACCGTGTAGCGTATGAAATATTCCCCGATCCCTGTTCCAGAAACCGCGCAGGATTGGTTCGAAGCGTAGGTTCCGGCACCGATAATCGGCGAATCGCCGATGCGATCCCAGCGCTTCGCAGTCAATCCTCCCGTGGACGTGCCGGCGGCCACATTGCCCGAGCGATCCAGAGCAACGACGCCGACGGTGCCATATTTATGGTTGTCTGGCGTCTCAAAAAAAGCCGTGTCATGCGCGGGTGCGGGCGGAGCGCCTGCCGGACGCTCTGGGATGGGCAGATGCTCGCGCTTCAGTTCCTGTACCAGGCTCTCCCAGCGGCGTTCTGTGAAGAAAAATGAAGGCGGCTCCTGCTGCAAACCAACCGAAGCGGCAAAGGCATCCGCTCCAGGGCCAGACAGCATCACATGCTGCGACTTCTCCATCACTGCGCGCGCCAGCGAGATCGGATGCCGCGTGCGCGTCACGTCCGCCACGGCACCTGCTCTCATCGTCTTGCCGTCCATGATCGCGGCATCCAGTTGATTGGTCCCATCTGCGGCAAAGACCGCTCCACGCCCGGCGTTGAAGATCGGATTGTCTTCCAGAATGCGGATCGCCGCTTCCACTGCATCCATCGATGAACCTCCGCGGTCCAGAACAGCGGTGGCTGCGTGCAGTGCTTCAGCCATGCCGGCGCGGTAATCTTTTTCCGCCTCTGGCGTCATCGAGCTTCGCTCAATCACTCCAGCGCCACCGTGGATGACCACGGCCCACTTGTGAGTGGGTGCACTGGCAGGCGATTGCGCGAAAACGGGCGTGGTCATCATAACGAGCATTAGCACAAGCAGGCGTTGCATGAAGATTACCTCACGATTGAATCATGGTCATTACGGATGATCGTCATTCCGAACCACGGCACCATCTTTCATCACAAAGACGACGTGCGTGACAGCATTGATGTCTTCCAGCGGATTGCCCTGCACGGCGATGATATCTGCATCGAAGCCAGGCTCAAGCTGTCCCATCTGGTTTTGCCAGCCCAGCAGTCGAGCACCATGCAGCAGATCCGCGCGCAGCACATCGGCAGGAGTCATGCCGTATCGCGCCATCAGCACCAGTTCGCGCGCCTGCGTTCCGTGCGGAAATGGACCCACATCGGAGCCGACAGCCATGGGAACTCCGGCTGCAAGCTGGCGATGAAACTGTTGAACATGGTAATCGAGCATCGCATGTTCACTGGCTGCAGCAGCCGGTGAAGCGGCATGATCGGCAAAATACTCGCTGATGGCAAAGGTCGGCACCGCATAAATCTGCTTTTCATGCATCAGCCGCATTGTGGCATCGCTCAACTGGTACGCGTGGTCAATGGAAGCAACCCCGGCAGTCGCTGCGTAAAGCGCGCCTGGCTCGCCGGTGCAGTGAACGCCAACGGTCGTGCCCATTCGTGCCGCTTCCCCTACGGCAGCAGCCAGTTGAGCTTCAGAAAACTGCCACGGCGTGTGAAATTCCCCATTCTGAAAAGTGTCTCTTCCTGTCTCATACATTTTGACGAAGCTCGAACCTTCCTTGAGCTGCTCGCGAATGACGGCAATGATCTGATCTGTATTGTCGGCATAGGTAGCGTTCGAGCTGATGTGTTCAGCAGGATTGAAATGAATCGCGTCCTCATGGCCGCCCAGAATGCTGATCGCGTTGCCGCTGATGCGCATATGCGGGCCAGGAATCAGCCCCGCATCAATCGCGTTGCGCACCGCAGTATCCGCCGAACCGGCGCCTTCGGTTCCCATGTCGCGTTCGGCGGTAAAACCCGCCATCAGGTCAGCGCGCGCAGCCAGAGATGCATCAATCGTGCGCTCCGGAACAGACTCCATCACCGTCTGCATATCTTCCGCGCCAGGATGAAGAAACAGATGCACATGCGCATCGATGAGACCAGGCATCAGTGTCGTGTTGCCCAGATCAATCAACTGCGCATCCGCAGGATGCGGCACAGCAGAACCAACCTGAACGATGCGCCCGTCGCGAATCGAGACCTCACCCGGCGCCAACACCGTTCCCTGCTCCACGTTCAGAACGCGCGCGGCGTGAAGCACAAAAGTGGAAGACTTTGCAGTTGGCCTCTGCTGCGCTTGAGCGTTGAGCGTTGAAGCACTCAATGCCGCAACAACCATGACTGACAATCGAGGGCCAGGAACAAGACGCGAAAACATGGCCAGATAGTAAACTATTTTCAGTCGATTTGTCGCAAAATCGAGCGGCTCCTTCAGGATGCTCTTCAGACTCACTGAGCCAACTTGCTGCAGCAGCAAACCAGGAAACCAGTCCACTTGTCAGGGGAAAATAGACACTTTCTCCTTCCGCGTTCAAAAAAGCTGAGCCGGTACGTCTACTGGCGAATCAAACTTTACGTCTAATCTTTGTACCAATCAGAGAATGCTCAAGGCATGCTCAGATGAAAAGCCGATACGGCCGACATGAGCATTCATTCACGGGAGAACTTTTGCGTCATCTTCGTTACCTGTTTTTAGCTTTTTTTATCTTGCCAGCCATGGCGCAGGATTCATCGAGTGATTGCTCGCCTCTGCCGGACGCACCCTCTACCGCTATCTTGCAACTTAGCGAGGTCTCCGCTGCGCCTCTGCCGGATGCCTCGCATGTTGCAACCTTACAGGCAACCGGAACACCTGATTCGACCTCGCAGGATGTGCCTTCACAAACGTCCAAAGAAACTGACAAAAATCCGCATTCCACCGTTGATCCTCGCCAGCAGCAACCGAAACGCATTCTCGGCTTCATGCCCAACTACCGCGCTGTGAGCGCGGGCGAGATTCCACCACCACCATCCGCCCGGCAAGCCTTCATGCTGGCCACAGTCAACAGTTTCGACTACTCTTCCATCGTCTTTGGCGGGCTGACCTCGTTGCTTGCCGAGGGGACCAATACTCACCCCGACCTGGGCAAGGGACTTCCGGGATACTGGGGATATTACTGGCGCGGCTTCATTGACAAGACAGACGGCAATTATATGGTTGTCTTTGCCATGCCTGCTTTGCTGCATGAGGACGTTCGTTACTATGCTTTGGGCCACGGTGGTTTCAAGCGGCGCATCCTCTACGCAGCCTCCAGTGTGCTGATCGCCCGCAATTATCAAGGCGAAAAAACCTTCAGCGGAGCGGAAGTCTTCGGTCGCGGTTTCGCTCAGGCCGCTTCTATGCTCTACTACCCGGATCAGGACAACACAATCGGTGCGCTCCTCGCGCGTTACGGGTATTCCATCGGTCGTGACGCCATCACAGCATCTTTTCGCGAATTCTGGCCAGACATTGCGACCCATGTGCTGCATCGCCACCCTTGAAAAACTCCCAGATGACACAGAGTTCACGCATCTCGGCTCACCCATCGATGATTCGGTGCATCTAACGTTTGATATCTGACCGATTCTGGAGGCTCATTGCGTTTTCTGGTCGTCCTTGTTCTATGCAGTACCGTTGCAGCAGCCGCACAATCCGCAAATCAGCAAAGCATTCTTCCCGACGCACCGCAATCGCAGCTCGATGCGCATCGCTCCGCAAGCCCTGTGGCAGACAGGTACGCGGAACTCTCGATGCTGGATGGCCTCACGGCTCTTCCTGATCTGGGACAAGCGACCGCGGAGAAACAAAGTGCAGGCTCATCTTCCAGCAGCCAAAGCTCTGGCGCGACAAAATCCTCTTCATCGCCCAACGCTCCGCAGACGGTGCCCCCCGACGAGCAACAGCCCAAGCGCATTCTGGGCCTGATGCCCAACTACCGCGCGGTCAGCGCAGGTGTGCGTCCTCCACCGCCAGGAGCAAAGGAATCGTTCATCATTGCAACGGAAAACAACTTCGACTACTCGCAGTATGTCTTCGTGGGATTGACCTCACTGATGGCCGAGAGCACCAATACCCATCCCGAATTCGGCAAAGGCGTCGGAGGCTACTGGAGCTATTACTGGCGCGGATACATCGACAAATCCGCAGGCGACTATCTCATCATCTTCGCCTTTCCTACGCTTTTCCATGAAGATGAACGATACTTTGCGATGGGTCAGGGCAGCTTCTGGAAGCGAGCCGAATACTCTGGCATGTCCGTCTTCATCACGCCGGATTACCACGGGAAAAACACCTTCAATTGGGCAGAAATACTGGGCCGTGGCGTCTCGCAGGCGGTTTCGCTCACCTACTATCCCTCCGCCGTGGCAACTCCCTCTTCCTATTTCAGCAAGTTCGGCTACGCCGTCGGTCGCGATGCGCTCACCAATGTCTTCCGCGAGTTCTATCCCGACATCGCCCGCGTTGTCTTTCGACCGCGTCACAAGAAAAAGAAGAAGCACGCACAGCAAGCAAGCTAGGGCCTGTTAACACGACCAGGCCCTGGAATCAGACAGATTCCGCAAGTGCTCTGGCCCGTTGAAAGATCGCCCGAAACATCGGCTCGGTCAGTCGTCCCGTATTCGTGTTTTGCAGCGAAGGATGATAGCTGGCCAGCAGGAACCGACCATCCGGAAGCGTGTACTCCGCGCCGTGGGCGAACTTGAATCCCGCGCGTGAGGCCAGACTGCCGCTGCGATGAAGCGCGGCGACGGCGGCGTCAAAGCCGATCTTCCCGAGGCAGACAATGGCGCGCAAGTTCGTGAGCAAAGCCATCTCCTCGTCCAGCCAAGGAGCGCAATTGCGGATTTCCAGTGTCGAGGGCTTATTGTCCGGCGGCGCGCAGCGGACTGCGGCTGCAATCCAGAGATCGGTGAGCACAAGGCCGTCGCCTCGATGCGTCGATTCAGGCTGCGAGGCAAATCCCGTTCGATGCAACACCGGATAGAGAAAATCGCCGGAGCCATCACCCGTGAATGGCCTTCCTGTTCGATTGGAGCCGTGTGCGCCCGGTGCCAGGCCAAGGATCAGCACGCGCGCCATCGTATCCCCAAACGATGGCACCGGACGCGCCCAGTACTCCCAGTCGCGCCACTGGCGTCGCCGCACACGCCCAATCTCCGCGCAATATGCACGCAGCCGAGGACAGCGCTCACAGGCAATCATCTGCCGATTCAGCATCTCCAGATTCGTCGTCGGGTGCGCTGGAAACTGGTCCTGCCGAAGCTCCGGAGAAACTTCGCCTACTCTTCTGCGGTCCATCTTTGTCATTGTAAAAGGATGCATCGATTTCAGCAGCAATGCGACTTGCCGTAGAATTACGTTGCGCGAAAAAGTGATCGAGCGCTCCAGGATAAACACTCATGAAGAGTACCCCCGCACTTGTCTCGCTATGGATCGCAACCGCTGCCGTGCTGGGCATTCCATGCTCGCACGCACAGGCTGCTCATGCACCGGTTTTGATCAACGGTGTCGCACCCGTCACGCTGACACGCACCCACACACCGGGCGCAACCAAGCCAGAGTTCACCGGCATCACGCTGCTGCCTGGCCGCGGCATGGAGGTGCAGCAGATTACGGCCTGGTTTCCCGGCAAAGGCGAGATGAACGTGCTGGCTTCGCCCAGCATGGCGCAAACAGCCGCCATGCTGAACACGCATGATACTGCCAATGGCGATCTTGGTTATCGGCTCGGCGCGGCTTTTCTTTTTCCTTACCCCAATCGCATTCGCGGAAAGCTTTCTCCTGATGGAAAGACGCTGACTGCCGTCTGGCGCGGGCGAAGCATCGTTTTGCCAGCAAATAATGTAGGCAGCCGTCCCGGAGCAGAGCGTCATGCGATGCACGGTCTCATCCTCAAAGGGAACGTCACGGACATCCACGTGAACCGCACGGCAACCGGTGGAACCATCACCGGCATCCTGCACTGCGGTGACTTTGGCGGCCATTGGTTCTCCAGCAGCGACCTCTTTTATACAATCACGCTGACCGCGCAAAGCGTTGAAGTCTCGATCACGGCAAAGAATGTCGGTTCAGCCAGTGAACCCGTCGCGCTCGGCTGGCATCCTTATCTCGCTTTACCCAGCAAGGATCGAAAGCAGGTGCGCCTGCACATTCCCGGCAGCGCTCTGGCCACCGTGGACAACTATGACAATGTTTTTCCCACCGGCAAGCTGGTGCCGGTCGCGGGCACAGCGTACGACTTTCAGGCTCCCAACGGCAAAGCACTGGGAGGCCAGTTCCTGGACGACAACTTCAGCTCTCTTGAGCGCACGCACGGCGAAGTCATCGTGAAAGTGCTCGATCCCGCAGCCCACTACGGCATCGAGATCGACGGCCTGTCGCCGGAGATTCGCACGGTGCAGGTCTATGCGCCGCCAACCCAAAGTTTTGTCGCTGTCGAGGATCAGTACAACTTCGGCGATCCCTTCGGCAAAGAGTGGGGCACCATGAATACAGGGATGGTGACGCTGGCTCCGGGCAAGAGCACGAAGTGGCAGGTCCGACTGCGGCTCCTGCAGCCCTGAGGCAGGGGACCAGGCTGACACTCGATCGGCCTTGCGCTTGTTTGACCGGCTGACGCAAGGCTCATACCATAGAAGATGACGTCTCCTGCTCGATGGTTCAGCAGCGCCGTCTCGGCGCGTCGATGAGCGCTGCCGAGCGAATGCGCCTCTGGCCGAGCCAACACGGAGATGGACGCACACTGGAAGGCACACACTTGAGTTCTACTGAGACGATTGAAACCGCCCCCCTCGCTGAGACGGACGCCGCAGCAACACCCGCAACCAGCCACGACACCCACTCTGGCCATGAAGATCACCTGCATGAGGGCCACGACCACGCCGGTCACTCTCATGGTCCGGTTTTGAATCCGGAATGCGTGCGTGAAGTCAGGATTGAAGCCACCACCGAAGAGGTGGACGCTGCCTTTGCCCGCGTGCTGAAAGAATACAAAAAATACGCAAAGATTCCCGGTTTTCGCGCTGGCAAAGTACCAGAGACCGTTGTGAAACGACGCTTTGCGGAGCAGATTCGCAAGGACGTTGTGGAACGCCTCTTGCCGGAGCGCTTCCAGGTGGCCATTCAGTCCGCAGGGCTGCTTCCGGTTTCGCAGCCGCAACTCACCCAGCTCACGCTCGAAGAAGGCAAGCCTCTTGAAGGCACCGCGGTCTTTGAGGTGGTTCCACCCATCGTCATCGATGGCTATCAGGAAGTCACCGTTCCCAAACCGGAAATCGCAGTGACCGAAGAGGAATTTCAACGTGAGTTGAAGCAACTTCTGGAGTCGCGCGCCACCGTGGAGACTGTCGAAGAAGATCGCCCGCTTGTGGATGGAGACTGGGCGCAGATCAGCTTCAGCGGAGTGGCTTCCGATCACGAAGCCGGAGATGCAGAGCCAATCAGCGGAGATAATTCCCTGATCGAAATCGGCGGCGAACAGACACTGCCCGCTTTTACCGAAGCACTCCGCGGCGCAAAACCCGGACAGGAGATTCAGGCCGAAGTCATCTACCCTGCCGATTACCAGGAAGCGCGTCTGGCGGGCAAAACCGTCGCCTACACCATTGAAGTGCAGGCAATCAAAAAACGCATCCTGCCTGAACTGACCGACGCATTTGCCCAGGAGCTGGGTGACTACGAGAATCAAGCTGCTTTGGAGACACGCATCCGCGAATATCTGCAATCGACCAAGGAGCGTGATGCCGAGCAGCAGACACGGGAGGCACTCTTTGCCCGGCTTGCCGAGCGATTTGCGTTCCCCGTTCCGGAGACGCTCGTGCAGCAGCAGGTGGACGCGCGGCTCGACCGCGGACTGCGCGCGCTGGCTTCGCAGGGCATGAGCGCGGAGATGATGCGCAAGCTCGACTTCACGCGACTGCGCGGCGCACAACGCGAGACAGCCCTGCAGGAGGTTCGAAGCGCGCTGCTGCTGGATCGAATCGCTGAGGCAGAGGGAATCGAAGTGAGCGACGAGGAGTTCGAGCGCGAGCTGCAAATCGCCGCTCTCCAATCCCGCGAACCGCTGGAGAGCCTGCGCGCGCGTTTGACCCAGGACGGCGGGCTGGCTAGAATCCGAGAACAGATCAAACGGGAAAAAACCGCAAGCGCGCTCTATCAGCGAATGCCCGCAGCCTGATTTCATCCCGCCAGAAACCAGGGCGCATCTTTGAATGCGCCCGTAACCAACAAGCATCACCTTCCCGCCGAAGCGCAACAGCCTTTCGGCAAAAGTGAGAGAATAGCAACATGGCATTGGTTCCCATGGTGGTTGAGCAGACGAGTCGCGGCGAGCGCGCCTACGACATTTACTCCCGTCTGCTGCGCGACAACATTATCTTCCTCGGCACTCCCATTGACGACCAGATTGCAAATCTCGTCGTCGCACAGATGCTGTTTCTCTCCGGCGAAGACCCGGAGAAGGATATTCAGCTCTACATCAACTCGCCGGGTGGATCGATCACTGCGGGGCTGGCCATCTACGACACCATGCAGTTCATCAAAAACGATGTGGTGACCTACTGCATCGGCCAGGCCGCAAGCATGGGCGCTTTCCTGCTGCTCTCCGGCACCAAGGGCAAGCGTTTCGCGCTGCCCAACTCGCGCATCCTCATCCATCAGCCTTCAATGGGCGGACTGAGCGGTCAGGCAACGGACATCGACATTCATGCGCGCGAAATCCTACGCATTCGTGAAATCACCAATACGTTGATGGCGAAGCACACCGGTCAAACCCTGGAACGGATCGAACGGGATGTCGAGCGCGATTTCATCATGACTGCGCCGCAGGCCAAGGAATACGGTATCATCGATGAAATCATCGACAGGCCGCGTAGCTGATACAAGGAACTCGTCCCGGATGGGACAAGTCGGGGGATGCAGAGATGAAAACACGTTCGGGACCGGAAGACACACTGCGATGCTCGTTCTGTCATAAATCGCAGGATGCCGTCGCCAAGCTTATTTCCTCGCCGAGCGACTACCCGCGCGCTTACATCTGCGATGAGTGCGTTGCCGTCTGCAACTCCATTCTCGATGACGATCGAAGCGAATCCAGCACCACCACCTCGCCTGCCAATCTGCCGAAGCCGCAGGAAGTCAAAGCGTTTCTGGACGAGTATGTCATCGGACAGGACCAGACCAAGAAGAAACTTGCAGTCGCCGTTTATAACCATTACAAGCGCATCCAGATGAACAAGATGCGCAATAACGACGTGGAACTGGCCAAATCCAACATTCTGCTGCTTGGCCCCACAGGCTCTGGCAAAACTCTGCTCGCGCACACCCTGGCCAAGATGCTCGATGTCCCTTTTGCCATTGTCGATGCCACCACGCTGACCGAAGCAGGCTACGTCGGCGAAGACGTGGAAAACATCATCCTCAAGCTGCTTCAGGCGGCCGATGGCGATGTAGCACGCGCGCAGAATGGCATCATCTACATCGACGAAATCGATAAGATTGGCCGCAAGGATGAGAACCCATCCATCACACGTGATGTCTCCGGTGAGGGTGTGCAGCAGGCGCTGCTGAAGATTCTTGAAGGCACCGTCGCCAATGTTCCTCCGCAGGGTGGACGCAAGCACCCGCATCAGGAGTTCACCGCTGTCGATACCACCAATATCCTCTTCATCTGCGGCGGCGCTTTCGTCGGCCTGGAGCGCGTCATCGGACGACGCATCGGTAAGAAAGCCCTGGGATTCAAAGCGACCGAAGATGCGGAGATGGATGGCGCGATTGCTCTTCGTCCGCAGCGCGATACCGAACTGCTGCGTCAGGTGGAGCCTCAGGATCTTATCAAATATGGTTTGATCCCGGAGTTTGTCGGTCGGCTGCCGGTGATGGGCGTTCTGGAAGAGCTGGATGAAGCGGCTCTGGTTGAAATCCTGACCAAACCGAAAAACGCCATTCTCAAGCAATATCAGCGACTCTTCGAGTATGAAAATGTCCACCTGCACTTCACCGCCGATGCCGTCGGAGCTGTGGCCCGCGAAGCGCTTCGTCGCAAAGTCGGCGCGCGCGGTCTGCGCATGATCCTCGAAGAGCTGATGCTGGACCTGATGTACCACCTGCCCAACAGCAAGCGCTCGCGTGAACTGGAAATCACCCGTGAGATGGTCGAACGCCGCGACCTCTCCCTCTCGCTGCTGGAAAAGGCCGGATGAGCCACTGCGGCTCGCTCCGGCCCGCAAACTCATTCACAGCTTGACACGTCTGCGCGCAATCGCCGAGCCTGAGTGCATGCCTCGATCTTTGCCTTGGTTTACTGTCCGGGTCCAGTTCTCCGTTATCGTCCTGTTTCTAGCTTCCCTGCCCCTGTCTGCGCTTCAGCGCCAGCCTCTTGCCACATATCATGCGCGCCGTGTCGCGCTGGGAGACACTTTGCATGGCGGTGTCGCTGTGCTCTTTGCCGCCGAAGAGCCGCTTCTGGACTTCATGCCCTATCGCCAGGACGCAGACTTCTACTACCTCACCGGATGGAATGAACCCGGCGCCGCGCTGCTCGTCGTGGGAGCCGATTCCTCGGCGAAGCCCGCGCAATCGTACCGTGAAATCCTGTTCCTTCCGGTGCGCAATCTGCGCATGGAGAAATATACCGGCGTCAAAATGGACGCCGCCACGCCCGATGCGGCAAAGCTCGCTGGCGTCGATGAGGTCATGCCCATGTCCGCGTTGCCCTCCGTCCTGGACGCGATGATTGTGGCCAACAGGAAGGTGGGCGCGAACGTGTGGGCGGAGCCGGACTCGCCGCAGGCCGCTGCCTTGCTTCCCTGGACGGCAACCACGCTCGGCGATGCTGCACCACTGAAGGCCCACGACCTGACGCAACGGACAACTCCGCTGCGTCAGGTGAAAGACCCCGGCGAAATCGCTCTTATGAAGCAGGCCGCCAATGCCTCGATCGATGCGCAGCGGCTGATGTTTCGCTCCGTCAAAGCCGGCGTCACAGAACGCGCCGTGGCAGGCGAGATGATTGCCCGCATGATGGAGAACGGCTGCGAACGTCCCTCCTACGCGCCCATCGTCGGCTCGGGCATCAACTCAACGACCCTGCACTACTCCGAGAACTCCGCCACCATGCAGGACGGCGATCTTGTAGTCGTGGATGCCGCCTGCGAATACAGTATGTACGCATCCGACATCACGCGCACCGTGCCGGTCTCCGGCCACTTCACCGCTCGCCAACGGGAGGTCTACGATGTCGTACTCGGCGCGCAGCGCGCAGCAGCCGCGGCCTTTGTCGCGGGCAAATCCACCATCAACGACCCCTACCATCAGGATCCAAACTCCCTCGACACCGTCGCCTGGCAGTATATTCACGATCACGGCAAAGGACCGCACGGCGAGCCGCTCAGCGACTACTGGATTCACGGGCTTGGACACATGGTAGGCATCGATGTTCACGACCCGGCCACCTATCCCGCGGTGCTCAAGCCCGGAATGGTCTTCACCATTGAACCGGGCGTGTATATTCCGGAGGAAAAACTCGGCGTGCGCATCGAAGACACCTTCGTTGTCGGGCAGGACGGCAAGCTGATCGACCTGATCGCCAACCTGCCGCACACGGCTCAGCACGTCGAAGCCGCCATGAAACCCGCACAGTGATGGCTATGGACGAAAGCAACGAAGACAGCGAGGAAATATCCGGCAGTGAATCGCCTCTGGACATGGAACAGTTGTGCGCCGTCTTTCGCGCGCAGCTTGTCGCCTGCCTTCAGGAGTGCGCGCACGGACGCACAGGCCTGTTTTCTGAGGCTGTCTCCGTCGCCTGGCCAGAAGCCGAGCAACTTCGCTCGCTGGCCGTCGCTCTGCACACCATGATCGCGCAGTTGCGTCTTGACATCGCAGCCGCAGCGCCCGTCGAGCAATTCCTCGATCTCTGCTCCATGCACGGCGAATCACACCCTGGCGAGGCTCGACTGGCGCGTCAGTTTCTCCACCTGCTCGATACCGGCGAGGCACTGCGATGATCGTTCTGCACACATTTCTGACGCTCCTCGGTGGGTTTGCCGTCATGGCAATGATTCTGGCGCTCACCACGGCACTGTCACGCTGGGTCAGCAGGCAGGCAAACTCCGCAGACGGAAAAACCATTCCACCGACTGCCATGCTGTGGAGTCTTGGCGCCACGCTCGTCGCCGCAATCTCCGGCGGATACGTGACTGCGACTCTGGCCACCGACAATCCGCTCATCCACGCGCTGGCTCTGGCCATCATCGTCCTGTTGCTTTCAGCCATGAGCGCCATCCAGTCGCGCGGCTCTTACCCCATCTGGTTCTCGCTGCTCATGGTCGCGCTTGCGCCCTGCGCTGTCGTTGTCGGCGGACTTCTGCGGCTCAAACAGATGGGTCTGTAAAAACGCAAACCTGTAAACGCGAAAATCCCTCCTCGCCGTGTTTCCCGAAGGCGGCGAGGAGGGATTTGCAACCGAAGACCGGTGCGTTACCAGCGTAGACCGATGGTAAGGGGCACCAGTTCGGTGCGCCCAAGTCCGTTCTGCGTTCCTTTGCCAGGGGTATCGATCCACAGATATCGCGCTTCGATGTAGGCGCGCAGACGGCTGACACCGCCCATATCCGGGCTTCCCAGGCGATGCGACAAACCGAAGCCGACATTCATTCCACCCTGGTTGCTGGAGAAGTGACCCACCGTCACGTTCGCATAGCCGCCATAGCAGAAGTAGTAGCAATACTGCACCGGCTGCGGATCGGTGAAGGTAGTCAGCTTGCGATAGAATCCGCCGCCGCCCGTCAGGTATATGTCGCTTGCGTGCTTCGGAAAGAGATCGAAGACCGGATCCACGGTGAACGACCAGATATGCGCATTGCCGCCCTGCGAACCCGCAGCAGAGATCACCCTGCCCGGCAGCTTGTCATCGATGAACTGATATTCAATCAGCGCGCTCAGGCGATTGGTGAACTTCCATCCGGCACCCAGGGTCACTTCCGGTCCCCATGTAATGACCTTGGAGTCGCCGCCAATCGGTGCATCCGCACCGCCGCCACCCTCAAACGACAGATGCGACTTCCATCCCGTGTGATGGCGATTGTATCCGTGATAAACCTGCCCACCCGCGGCTGGCTCCGGAGAAGCAGGCAGCGCCGTCAGTCCGGCAGTCAGGCTGGCCGCTCCGTCCGCGCCAAAGGCATCGGCTGCCGTCAACCCTGTCGTGGAACTGGAGAACGCATCCGCTGTGCCGCTTGCGGTCGCATGCGCACTGCCGGTGGCAAAAAAAATCAACCCAAACGCGGCTGCCAGTGCAGTCACGCTCACTGGGCGGAAAATGCTGAATCGGGAAGGTCGTAACATGGTGCACCTCAGGTAAAAGTTTGAACTGCGCTCTCTTAGAGTCTGATGCAGGCCACTCCTGATAGTTGGACACGGAAGCGCGGAAAAAGTTGCGACTTCTGTCATTCCGTTCGGGCCATCAAAACAGAGGGCCAGAGTTTGTACTCTGACCCCTTGGAAACACTCTGGGTGGAGTTGGTTGCTCACCCCTGAATATCGAATTGCTCCGGATGAAGCGTTGCGTCGTTTTTGACCAGTACACTTTTGCCCGTCAACGTCTCAAATTCACCCAGCCACCGCGCACTGCCCGACTTCAACACCTTCGCCGTCTCCGGGTGAACGCGCAGCGTGATTTCGCTTTGCTCAAAGTGTTTTCGCATCTTGCGCATCTCGGTATAGATTTCGTTGGCAACCGTCGCCGGACTCTTGACCATCCCCGTCGCCTGGCAAACCGGGCACGGAACGCTCAGCGTGCGTTCCAGCGATTGCTTCACGCGCTTGCGCGTGATCGCAACCAGGCCAAAGTCGTTGAACTGGAGTACCTTCGTCGGCGCGCGATCCTGCTTGAGCGCTTCCTCCAGAGCCGTCAACACACGCGCGCGATTCCTCCGCTCATCCATGTCGATGAAGTCAATCACAATAATTCCGCCCAAATCCCGCAGGCGAATCTGCCGAACAATCTCCGGAATCGCGTCCAGATTGGTCTTCAGAATCGTGTCTTCCAGTCGCGCCGTCTTGCCCACATACTTGCCCGTGTTAATGTCAATCGCAACCAGCGCTTCCGTCTGATTGATCACAATCGAGCCGCCGCTCTTCAGCCACACCTTCGACCGCAGAGCTTTGGAGATTTCATCCTGAATGCCGAAGTGTTCAAACAGCGGCACTTCTTTTGTATACAGTTTGACGCGACGAACCAGGTCCGGCGAAAAACGATTCAGGAAGCGGACAATCCGCTCGTAATCCGCTTCGGAGTCCACCCAGATTTGAGAGAAATCATCGCTCACCTGGTCGCGCAGAACACGCTCAATCAGGTTCAGGTCGTGATAGATCAGCGCCGGAGGACGCGAACTATCCGCGCGCTGCCGAATCTCACTCCACAGATGAATCAGGAAGCGAAGGTCCGCGCGCAGCTCCTCTTCGCTGGCTCCGTCGGCTGCCGTGCGAACGATGAAGCCTCCCGTCGCTTCGCCGCGCTCGCTGAGCAAAATCTGCTTCAGGCGCTGACGCTCTTCGTCGGACTCAATCTTGCGACTCACGCCCACGTGGCTGACCGTCGGCATGAAGACCAGAAAACGGCCCGGAAGCGCAATATGGCTGGTGATCCGAGCACCCTTCTGCGCGATCGGCTCCTTGGCAATCTGGACCAGAATCTCTTGTCCCGGTTTCAGCAGATCGCTGATAATGGGCAGGTCCGAGGTCTGGGCGGCTCGGCGCGTCATGGGGCGGCGATTCTCGCCGGAACTCCGCTCGCCGGCGCCACGTTCTTCGCGCGAATCAACACGGCCGACACCACGACCTGAACCACGATTCCCTGCCCGACCTGCTCCTTCGCGACCAGACCCACCGCGCCCCTGTCTTCCACGACCGGCTCCATCGCGCGAAGGAGTTGCTTCTCCCCCTCGACCCGGACGCGTATGCGTCTCCAGTTGCACCTCATGCAGCATCTCGCCAATCACACCCGAGCGCACCTGCTGCTGAAGCGTCTGGTCCTCTCGACCCGAAGCATCCTGTCCGCTGGATTTGCGCGCTCCCTTATGCGACAGCTCGTACTCCTCAACCTCCATCTCTTCTTCGTCCACATCACCGTGCGCATGCGCTGAAACCCCGCGTACAGCTTGCTTCTTCCCTGGTTCAACCCCATCGTCTTTGCGACGGCCGCCAAAGAGATCCTTCAGACGAAATGCACTGGGCGGAATCGGATCCGCGTCATGACGCGCCGATCCTTCGATCATCTCTTCTTCCATGATGTCCATGGGTGGTTCTTCGGCGGATTCTACAACCGCAGGTGAAGCCAACTCCGTGACCGATGGCTGGCTGCGATGACGTGCGAGCGACTCACCCGGCAGCAGTCCGGTTCCATCCCATTGAATCTCGGTTTCGATCATCGTCGAGGGCTTGGCCGCCGTGCGTGCCGCCGGGATCACAGAGGGTTCCGCAGCAGCACGCGCAGCCGACGGGCGAGCATCTGGCTCAACCGCGGATGTCTTGCCATATCGCGACAGCGACTCGCCAGGAAGAACAAACGGCGTTGCACTCGCAGGCTGCTCTGGCGAACGATCACTCTGCCCGCTGTTGCGTCGCGATGCTCTGGCATTCAGCTTCATCTCCGCATCGTCCGCAGATGAACGCTCCGCTGCTGGAGCAGCCTCATACACAATCGACGATGCCGCCGAGACCGTCGGCTTCGCGAACAGCTCCGCTCCACTCTGTACTTGCGTGGCCTGGTCGTCTCTGGATTGTTCTTCCCCGGCCTGATCGTCGCGCCCATTTCGACCGCCTCGGCGACGACGGCGTCCACGCATGCGGCGCGAGCCGGCTGCGGATGCCTCATCCCCATCGCTCACACGGCCTTCGGACTGTGCAGGTGCAACGAGGTTCGTCGCCTCGTGCAACTCCGCTGCTTCTTCGGTCGCTGGAAGCGCCACCCGCTCGTTCCCACGCTCCCGTCCTACAGCACGCCGCGAGCCTGAATTTTGCGTTACCTGCTGCGGAATGGGAGTGCCCTGAGTAGCGGCACGCTCCAGTTCATCTGCATCCTCCGGCTCTTCCATCTCCAGGAAGTCCGTCACATACAGAAACGCGTCGCGCTCCAGGCCGATATCCACAAATGCGGACTGCATTCCAGGCAGAACACGGGTTACTCGCCCTTTGTAGATCGAGCCGGCCAGCGTGTATTCATTCTCACGCTCATAATAAATCTCGGAAAGCTGATCGTCTTCAAGAATTGCCAGCCGCGTTTCATGCGGCGTGCTGGAAATACAAATCTCCTTGGCCATGTTGCCTTTCTGTCCCGGGACTTGCCACGGGAACAACCGGCTGGAGACTGAATTCTGGAGACACTCGCACAGGGAAAGGTGAATTTTCAGGTAACCGCTCCGCACGCACTCTGAGACTTATTCTGTGCGAACAGACAACAGACGCGGTTCGCCACATCCAGGCGAGACAGTTGCTCGGGCTGGGGTGGCGATGCCTGCTGACGCCATCGGCATGCAGGCGAATCTGTCGAGAGCTACCTATTGGTTGCAAAGAGTTTGTGGCATGCTGAGCTGGTGTTGAAGTTCTCAGGGACAGTTCAAAAACCGCCCGGAAAAACATCCGTTGCACCTGCGACGCCGTTCCGTTGACGATGGCTGGAATCAAGGTCGCGAGAGCGGAAACAAGAGCCACGCAATCTTCTGCGATCCTGCTCCCTGTCTCTGCGATCCTGCTCCCTGGCCAATGGCCGTCAACTGCCCGTCTTTGCGTCTTCATTCATCCCAATCCTGCCGGGGCAACACATCTGAGTCCCTGCCGGCCAGTAATGGTAATTTTTCGATTTTCTTGCCCATCAGTGGGCGTATGCAACTTCTTTTGCAGCTTAAGCTTAGTTGACAAACCGGCGCATGCGTACATTCATCACCACACCCAGCGCCAGAAAGGTAAACAACACCGAGGACCCGCCGTAACTCATCAGAGGCAGTGGAATCCCCGTCACAGGCATGAATCCGATGACCATGCCGATATTGACCATGATCTGGAAGGTCAAAACCGCCACCACCCCCATCACCAGAAGAGAACCGGAGATGTCGGCAGCGGTTTGAGCGTTCTGGATCAAACGCATCAATATAGCGAAGTATAACAGCAGAACCAGAAATGCGCCGACAAATCCGTGCTCCTCGCTGAAAGCCGCGAAGATGAAGTCCGCATGAGGGATAGGTAGAAAATTCCCCTGTGTCTGTGTGCCTTTTTCCGCACCCTGGCCCCATATCCCGCCGGAACCGACGGCAATCAGGGACTGGCGCAGATGATAGCCCGTTCCCCGCGGATCGGCATCCGGATTCAGAAAGCTGGTCAGACGCGCCTTCTGGTACGGCTTGACCACCTTGCCGCTGGACCAGGCTCCCACCACCACCACCAGTGAAACCGCAACCAGCAGCAGCGCCTGCCGCCAGTGAATTCCGCCCAGAAACAGGCCAATGAACAGAATGGGGAAGTAAGTCAGCGCCGTACCCAGGTCCGGTTGCGCCACCACCAGCAGCATCGGCACACCCACCAGTCCAATGGCCTTGAAGATATCCGGCCAGGTCAAGCGCTTGCAGCCCAGGTTGGCAAAGTAATGCGCCACCAGCACGATCAGCACCAGCTTCACCCACTCCGACGGCTGAAAGTGAACCGGGCCGAGGCGCACCCAGCGCCGCGCGCCCATCACGCGCGTACCCACCAGCCGCACTGCAACCAGCGACAGAATGCAGGCCCCATACGCCCAGTAGGCAAAATCCAGCAGACGGTGATAGTCCACACGCGCCAGCAGAAACATCAGCGCCAGCCCGCCGCCGATCCAGTACATCTGCTTGATGTGAAAGCCGATGTACTTGGTGTGCATCGTTGCCGAATAAATCTCAAAGACGGAAAGCGTGCAAAGCAGCATCACCATGCCCAGCAGCAGCCAGTCAAAATCCCGATAACCAAGTGCCTTCTGCATCAGCGCGCCTCAGGCTTCCTGGCTGTCGCAGCGCGCTGACCGGCGGTTTGCGGCAAACCCTCCGGCGTGGCTTCGCGAATCGGGTCTTCCGGGTGATCCAGCGCAATCTGAAATCCTCCCACGGCCATTTGCTCCGGCGAAGATTCCTGCTGATGCCCGGTCTGCCTTACCTTGTCTGGTCGCGACCACACCGCAGCCATCTCCATCGTGGACGCAGGCTGCGCGGCAGACATCGGTGCAGGGATTGGCAAATAGGCTGCCTGCTGCCCCGTCGCCACAGGCTTTGTCGGCGCTGTCGCCAGGTTGTTTTCCTCATGGCGCTGCTTGTTCACATAGGCGGTAATCACCTGCGCCGCCAGCTTGGCTGAGCCAGACCCCCAGTCCCCATGCTCTTGCAGCACAACCACGGCAATCTCCGGATTGCGCCGCGGTGCCATCCCCACAAACCAGGCATTCGGCGTCTTCGCGCCGCCTCGGTTGTGGGTATCGCCGCCACCCACCACCTGTGCGGTGCCTGTCTTGCCGGCAAAGTCGATTCCCTCCAAATGCGCGCCTTCGGCTGTGTGATACAGCCCCGGCTGCGTTGTTCCGGCCATTCCGTCGGTAATCGTCATCCACGTATCCGGATTCATCGGAACCACTGTGCTCCCCGATCCGGGATAAGAGTCCAGCAACGCGCGTTCAAAATCCACAGGCACCTGGCTTGCATCCACCAGATGAGGGCGAACCATGTGCCCATCGGAAGCAACTCCGCTCAGCGCGCGCAGAAGCTGAATCGGCGTCACGGCGACTGCGCCCTGGCCGATGCCAACCGAGATCACCTCGCCCGCATACCACTTCTCGTGATACGTCTTCATCTTCCATTCGGTCGAGGGCATGATCCCGGCCATCTCATCCGGCAGGTCGATGCCCGTCTTCACGCCAATGCCCAGCTCATGCGCATACTTTGCGATCGTGTCAATGCCCAGCATCGAGGCAAGCTGATAGAAATACGTGTCGCACGACTCGGGAATCGCCTCATGAATACTCAGCAGCCCATGATGATGGTCGCAGTGGAAAAAGTGGCCGTAAAAATTGCCGCCGCCAGCGCAGTTCACCTTCAGGTTCTGGGCAATTCCCTGCTGCAATCCTGCCACGGACATGATCACCTTGAAGGTCGATCCCGGCGCAAGCTGATCCTGGATCGCCTTGTTCATCAGAGGATGATTCGGGTCTGTAATCAACTGCGTCCACTCCGCCCGCCCGATGCGCACCGCAAAGGCGTTGGGGTCGAAGTTCGGGTGGGAGACCAGCGCCAGAATCTCACCCGTGCGCGGATCCATAGCGATGATTGCTCCGTTGGCCGCGCCCAGCGCCTCCTCGGCGGCGCGCTGGATGTCGATATCCAGCGTCAGCTTCAGGTCATGGCCAGGAATCGCCGGTTGAACCCCGGCTCGACCCACCTCGCGCCCGTGGCTGTCCACAATCACGTCCATCGAGCCATCCTGCCCACGCAGAATCTCGTCATAGGACTGCTCAATCCCCGCCCGGCCCACCACATCGCCCGGCTCATAGTAGGCATAGCGCGGATCGTTCAACATCTCCTCGCTCACCTCGCCCACGTAGCCAATCACATGCGAAGCAAAGCCGTCGCGTGGATAGAGCCGCCGCTCCTCATCGATCGTCTCCAGCTCCGGCAGTTCGTTGCGGTGCGCAGCGATAAAAGCCTGCTCATCCGGCGTAATATCCTGCTTGATCGGAATCGGCTGGTAAGCAGCCGAGCCGTGGTAATGGCGCAGCGTCGCTCGCAACTGATCGAGATCAAGATCGAGTCCTCGCGCAATCAGCGGCAGGTCCGCATCGATATTGCTGCCCTGCTCACGCACCAGAAAACAGGAGACCGAAGGATAGTTGTCCACCAGCAATCGTCCTTCGCGATCAAAGAGCTTGCCGCGTGGCGCAAGTATCGGAACTTTACGGATTCGATTCTGCTCCGCAAGCACCTTCCAGCTATCGGCACCCAGCACCTGAAGCCGCCAAAGACCCGCCACCAGAACCAGCATCAGCAGCAGGATTCCGTACTGCGCCAGTGTCAGCTTCAGCGCCGGCAGCTTCTCTTCTCGGTTCACTCGCTCGCTCGTCATCGGTTTCAGACCCACTTCTTTCCAGCATACGGCGCGCGGCGTCCATGCAGCGCCACGACTCAATCCTTCACTTGAAGACGATCCAACAGTGGAAAAAGCACCAGCCCAATCAGCGCATTCCCGGCCGCAACCAGCACCTGCGTCAAAATCTTCCAGTGCACTTCCAACCCCAGCAGGCCGCTGGACACAAAGACCACCAGCAAGCCAGCAAGCAGCGTAAACATGAAATTCAAGATCACGCGCAGCAAAGCATTCTCCACCACGAATCGGATCCCGATCGACGCCGCCAGAAATCCGCAGATCGTGTTGGCGATGCCATGAATTCCAATTGCGCCCTGGGTCAACGCATCCTGAAAGATGCCGAGCGTTGCACCCAGCAGCGTGCCATGGATCGGATGACGGCGCACCAGAGAAAAATACAGCACCACCAGCAGCGGAAGATCGAAGTAGGCAAACTGGCCCAGCACGCGCGGCAGCCACGCCTGCAACACCAGCGAGGCCAGCGGCACCAGCACATAAACCGCCAGCGGATAGCGGCGAATCTCCAACTCGCGTCGAAAATCGGCAGCAATACTGGTCATTGCGGTCGCTCCTTCTGTGGCTTCTGCGCCTTGGAATTCACCGCAGGCTGTTCGGTCGGCGCGGAGGTCAAAGCCCCACCCGAACCAGCGTCATATCCCGGTGAAAAGCGATCCGGATGCAACACAGGAATCGGTTTCGGAGCCGCAACCGGTTGAGCGCCGCTTCCTGGCGGAGCGCCACCTGCATTGGCAGCGCCTGCTGCTGTCGGCTCGCTCAGTCCCGGCAACCGTTCGGCCATCTCTTCTGCTGCCTTGCGCCGCGCCTGTTCACGAGCCAGTTCCGCCGTCGCAGCCTGTCCCTGCTCGGCTTCGCTCTGCTTCAAATCGCTTTGCATCGCCGACGGCATCTCCGATTGCAAATCCGTCAGCACCAGCACCTCATCCAGATGGTCCAGCGCTGCGGCTGGCTTCAGAATCACATCGATGAACGCGCTTCGATCCGCATCGCGCACCACGCGTATCACCGTGCCCACGGGCAGCCCACGCGGAAAAATCTGATCGCCGCCTGCCGTCAAAACCTGCTCGCCTGGCTGAATGCGCGAGTCGGCCAGAACGCCGACAACCTCAGTACGCCCATCCGCATCGCCGCGCAGGATGCCTCGAATGCGCGTCTTCTCCAGAACGACGCCGGCGCCGCTGGTCGCATCATTGATCATCAACACCTGCGCCGTATGCGGGAAGACATCGCGCACC
>JAJZHE010000169.1 GCA_021804655.1 Acidobacteriota bacterium | reverse complement strand
TTGCGCGCTATCGGAGCGTCTTTGGCGCGGAAGGCATGAGCAACCAGCCGACGCTGGTGTGAGGGGACGGTTTCTGCGCGCCGCTGCGGGCTGTGCGTGTTTCGCCGAATAACAACCGACCCCGAAACGGATTCGACCGTTCGCAGGATGAGTGCGTTGGACTGAATGCGTCCGATGTGAGCAGAAAGGCCGATTACTTCCCCAAAAGCCGACTTCGCGGTACCAACATGCTGCAACCGAGGTGAGTGGAGCTGCAACGGTTACGTTTACAAACCACTATTGCTCTTTGTCCAGCAGGCCCACAAGATCGCGGCCGCCATAGAGCACACGCTCGATCCTGACCGCATCGCTCACCACCCGGAACAGGATTGCGTAGCGTCCCACCAAGGCCATCCGCGCGTCTTTGCCGATCTCGGGCCTGAGTTGGAACAGCAACGGCCCCTTTCCCACCTCGCGGAACCGTGCCCGTATCTCCCGAATGAAGGACACTGCGCGTATGGGACTATCCTGCGCAATGTACTCGGCAATGGCATCCAGGTCGCCTTCGATGAACCGTGAAAGTTCGACGCGCAACCTCAGCGTCCTGTCTGATCGGCGATCAGTTGGTACTTTCGCTCCAACCGGTCAAGTACGTCGTCCATCGGAATCCCCGGTGACTTGTCCTGAAGCGCTTCCTGCCACACCTCGCGTAGCTCCTCGATACCCTGCCGTCGTAGGCTCCGCTTCAACGTCCAGTCGCGCAGGGCATCCCGAATCACTTCGCTGCTGGACGCATACTCGCCGTTATTCACCGCCTGACGGACTGCCGTCACCATCTCAAGCGGCAGCGCGATGCTGATATTCTCGATATTTGCCATGGGCTGTTCCTCTCCAGTAGGAAAAGATCATACCAGCAGCTTAGCCGATCATTTGCTGTCCGTCACCAACGCGCCTCCAGATCGGGCGAGCCAGCCATATCGAGCTGACTTCCGTAAAGCCGACTTTTCATGACCAAACGGCACACAGGATAGCGACTCCCAGCGCTTCGCTTACTGTCTTTCTCGGACGATCCACCAAAGCCGAAAGCTGGGGGTAAAGTTGTAGCCGAGAGGATGAGCATGCGCCTGGAGTTTCGAGAAGTCACAAAGGAGTCTTGGGATGATTTCGCGACGCTGTTTGAAGAGCGAGGCGGTCCTGGCCTGCCCCCATTTTCCGCATACAAATAATACCTAGCTAGCCGCAGCCGTAGCGGTGGAAAAGCGGTAATAATATACTTGACAGACTACGCTGTTTGTTCTAGTCTGGTTAAGCTATGGAACAGATAAAGACCTTGCAGCAAGCGATTCAATACTTTGCGGACGCGGAGAACTGCCGCAAGTTCATGGTGTTTGTGCGCTGGCCGGATGGTGTTCCGCGCTGCCCGTATTGCGGCGCTACAAAGCTCACATGGCTGGCGAAGGCAAAGGTCTATCGCTGCTACGGAGACCACAAGAAGCAGAAGTTCTCGCTTAAGACAGGCACAGTCTTTGAGGATTCGCCAATTGGCCTTGAGAAGTGGCTTCCTGCCGTATGGCTTCTGGTGAACTGCAAGAACGGCATCAGTAGCTATGAGCTTTCGCGGTCAATCGGCGTGACGCAGAAGACTGCATGGTTCATGCTTCATCGTATTCGCGTTGCCATGCAGAGCGAGAGCTTTCTCAAGATGGGTGGAGATGAAGGCGGTCCAGTAGAGATTGACGAGACTTTCATCGGCGGCAAGCCAAAGAACATGCATATTCGGAAGCGGGCAGAGCGGTACAAGAATGGCGGTCCAACCGATAAACCTGCTGTCATGGGCATATTGGAACGGAAAACACGCCAGGTCCGCACCAAGCTAATTCCCAACGTGCGGCGCGATGTGCTGCAAGCTGAGATTCTCAATCATGTTGCGCCAGGTTCCTTCGTGTTTACCGACGCGCACAGCGGCTACAGAAAACTCAAAGAGTTGGACTTCGTTCACGAGACCGTGAGCCACATGAACGAGTACGTGCGCGGATCAGTCCACACCAACGGTATTGAGAACTTCTGGAGCTTACTCAAGCGGACACTGAACGGAACCTATGTGGCCGTCGAGCCGTTTTCATCTCAGCAAGTATGCGGACGAGCAAGCATGGTTCTTCGTCACATTTGATGAAGGATGGGTGAGTTTTGCTGTGGCGGTTTGCAGTGGGGATTTATGCGCTGTGGAGTACGCGCAGACGGAGCAGATCGAAGCTGGCGCGTCCGTACATGGATCGTTTGATCAGCTTGAGGCGATGCACCTGTCCTTCGACCGGGCCATTGCTCCAGGGCTGTTCGAGCGCGGCGAGGAAGGCTGCCTGATCGCGGCACAGATGTTTTGCGAAGCCCGCCAGAGGGCCGGCGGCGGCAGTTTGTTGCCATTCCGGCCAGGCGGCGATGTCGCGTTCCCGGATCATGCGGAAGAACTCACGGGCGGTTGCTGCCAGGGTTGCGATCTCCGGGGAACGGCGGAAGAGTTCGCCCAGGAACGGAAGCGCTGCCTCAGGTTGTTTCAGTATCTGCCAGGCGACTTTGCGTGGCGACGTTCGAGGGTCGGCGGGCTTGAGAGTCTGCTGTTGTTGTCGCTCGTGTCGGCGGCCATATTGCTTCTGCAGCCAGTCACGAAGCGTATGCGGGCGACCTAGGAAACCGTGGGATTGCAGTTCGCGCCAGAGCTGAGCGGCGTTATGGCATCCCTGCGCCCAGCGTTGCTCCAGATACTCACGATGGCGTTCCACCGAGGAGTGTCGGCAACTGCGTTTGCGCTCCGGGAATCCGTCGGCAGTGAGCCATCGGCGGACAGTCTTGCGGCTCAGTCCACACTGGCGGACGATCTCTCTCTGCGACAAGCCCAGGCGCGCTTTTTCCATCACGGATTCATAGCGATCCAGCCGCCGCTGACGGTTGTTCCGCTGAAGCTGCTGCGGGCGAGAAACCGCGAGCGCAGGAAACTCGGCTTTCGGTGGCTCTTCGTGTGCCTGCTCTGTGGGAGTGACGGCTCGGGCAACCTCGTTCAGCAGACGGTAATGATGCCCCAGAGTCTCGGTGAACGCTTCCGTCATGTTGTGCAGCAAGTGCCAGCGGTCGGCGACCTGCACGGCGTGTGGAACGGCGCGCGTTGCCGCCTGGGCGTACAGGCTGGCCCGATCCCGGCTAACGATCTCAACTCCCGGGTGGAACCTCAGCCAGCGTTCCGTGCTCTCGGCACTGCGATCCGGCAGCAGATCGATGACCTTGCCGCGCTCCAGATCGCAGAGAATCGTTCCGTAGCGATGTCCCTTGCGCCACGCCCAATCATCGATCCCCAGAACACGGGGCGATGGAAACCTCTCCACCGGCCTGCGTCTCAGTTGCCGCAGAAGTGTGGAATCGGAAGCCAGAATCCCAAGCTGTTCCGCCAGACGAGCACCGGCCGAGCCGCCCAGTGCCAGCGTGATCTGCTCCAGCGCATCGCTCAGCCGCGCCGTGCGTCGCGCGTAGCGCGGCGCCGTCTTCCCCATCGGTTCGGTGAAAATCCTCCGCGGACAATCCGCCGCGTCGCAGAAGAATCGCCGCACGCGAAGTTCGATGCCGACTGCAATCCCCTCCCAGGGCAGATCGCTCAGCCGTCGTCGATACCAACTGTGAATGCGATCCGAATGCCCGCGGCAGGACGGACAGCGACTCTGTTCGCCCGCAGGTCGCAAAACCATGATGATCCGCTCACGCCCCTGAACCCACAATCGGTCCAGGACAACTTCGCTGGCATCTGGCAATAAAATCCTCTGTCCCATAGCCGGGTATGCGGAGCCGCCAGAGCTACTCCTCTTCTACCCCAATTCCGCACACAGCAAAAGTACCCAGCACGGTTCATCAAATGTGACGAAGAACCTTCTTTTGCCCTTGCTGTTGCCGTTGCCTTTGCCCTAGCCTTTGCTTTTTTGGTTGTCATTCCCGAAGGGAATCTGCTTCTTCTTTTGCCTTTGCCTTTGCCTTTGCCGTTGCTGTTGGCGTTGCCTTTGCTTTTGCCCTTGCCCTTGCCTTTGCTTTTCTTGTTGTCATTCCCGAAGGGAATCTGCTTCTTGCCTTTGCCTTTGCTTTTCTGGTTGGCCTTCCCGAAGGGAATCTGCTGTTCTCTTCAGCCTCCACCCCAGCCACCCCGCGACCAACGGGAGCGGCCAAAGCGCGCACGCGCAGCCGCTGCATGCAATGCCGACCAACGGGAGCGGCCACCGCGCGAACGCGCAGCCGCTCCATGCAATGGCGCAGCCGCTGCATGCAATGCCCAGACGTCTACAATCGCTTCAGCGACTGCTATGAATCCCCACCCTCTCAACCAGCTCCTCGCCGAAGCCCAAACCCAGGCCCATCCCGGCTCGCCTTCGCCGCTGCACCTCACCGACGACGTACTTGCACGCCTGGACGCCTACCTCGCCCTGCTCCTGCGCTGGAACGCTCGCACCAACCTCACCGCCATTCGCAACCCGGACGAAATTCTGCGCCGCCATTTTCTGGAGTCCATCCTCGCCGCGCGCGCCCTGCCTGTCGGTATCCGCACCCTTCTCGACTTCGGCTCCGGAGCCGGCTTTCCCGGCCTGCCCATCGCCCTCTGCCGACCCGAGATCGCCGTCACCCTCGCCGAATCCCAACACAAGAAAGCAGCCTTCCTCCGCGAAGCCGTCCGCACCCTCCAACTCTCCGTCGCCGTCCACGCCGACCGAGCCGAATCCCTCGCCCACCGTTTCGACTGCGTCACCCTCCGCGCCGTCGATCGCATGCCCGATGCCCTCGCCGCCGCCACTCCACTCCTCGCCCCCAACGGCTGGCTCGCCGTCCTCACCACACACTCCCACGTCGAAACAATTCAGGAAACCGTGGCCCGCGCCTTCCCCGGCATCTCCGCGCACACGAAACCAGACGACCTCAATAAATCGATTTATATGATTGCGTGGGGCCGTCCCATTGCGCTCGCGCCCGGCACAGAGCGAACCCTGCTTCTCGGCCAGCAAGTATTCGCCTGAATTTCGCCTTCACCCAAAATCAGCTTCCCCCGCGCTACCCGCCCATCCCAAAATTGTTCCACGTGGAACAATTGCTCCCGTTCCTGACCTCATCGCCACCCACTCTTCTCTCGTTCCCGCACCAAATCTGCCTCCTCTTTTGCCCCTGCCCTTGCTTTTGTTTTTGCTTTTGTCTTTCTTGTTGGCCTTCCCGCAGAGAATCTGCTTTTGCAATCTCCACTCAGCCAGCCCGCGACCAACGGGAGCGCAACCGCGCGCACGCGCGGCTGCTCCATGCAATGGCTGGGTGCGTGTACTCTGGTAAGGCTATGAGCAAAGTCCTCGGGATCGTCAACCAAAAGGGTGGCGTCGGAAAGACCACCACCGCCATCAATCTTGCTGCCAGCCTGGCGCTGCTTG
>JAJZHE010000168.1 GCA_021804655.1 Acidobacteriota bacterium | reverse complement strand
GCTCCGGAATCCAGCCCTCAAGATTTTCGTGGGCAAATCCTGCCACAACCTCCAGCTCATCCGGATTCTGCACCGTCTTCGCCTCGCTCACAGCCTCGCTCATGCGCGTGTCTCCTCAAGCTGCGATGCAGCGTCCATCGCCTCGCCAGGCTGAATCTGTACCAGCGAGCCATTGTGCGCCGCAAAACTTGCATCGTTCAGCAGGTTCAGCGCGCCCTTGTCCTCATACGTGCTGAAGATCGCCGCCTTCGCCATTGCCAGAAATCCGCTCAGCGATCCAAATCCGTGCGTCACCGCCGTCGGCTCATAACCACAGCTCACCATGCAGTTGGCGCATTTCGGATTCCCGCTCTTCGTGCCGTACTCTTCCCACTTCGTCGTCTCCATCAGCTCCTTGAAGCTCTCCGCATACCCATCCTGCAGCAGATAGCACGGCTTCTGCCAGCCGAAGATGTTGTACGCCGGCGAACCCCACGGCGTGCACTCATAGTCGCGCTTGCCCATCAGAAACTCCAGAAACAGCGGCGACATATTGAACTTCCAGTTCTTCTTGCGATTCGACAGAATCGCGCGGAAGAGCCGCCGCGACTTCGCGCGCCCCAGGAAGTGCTGCTGGTCCGGAGCCTTGTCATAGCTGTAGCCCGGCGACAGCACAATCCCCTCCACGCCCAGGCTCATCACCACGTCAAAGTACTCGCGCACCATATTCGGATCCGTCCCGTCAAAGAACGTCGAGTTCGGCGTCACCCGGAATCCGCGCTTCACCGCCTCGCGAATTCCCTCCACCGCCATATCCCATCCACCCTCGCGGCAGACGGAAAAATCATGATGATCGCGCAGCCCATCCAGATGCACGGAAAACGTCAGATACTTCGACGGCGTAAACTCGTGAATCCGCCGCTTCAGCTCCAGCGCATTCGTGCACAGATAGATATATTTCTTCCGCGCAATCAGCCCGTTCACAATCTCCACAATCTGCGGATGCAGCAGCGGCTCGCCGCCGGGAATCGACACCATCGGCACGCCGCTTTCTTCCACCGCGCGGAAACACTCCTCCGGCGACAATTCCTTCTTCAGAATGTGCGGCGGATACTGCACCTTGCCACATCCGGCGCATGCCAGATTGCAGCGAAACAGCGGCTCCAGCATCAGCACCAGCGGATAGCGCTTTTCGCCCTTCAGCCGCTTGCCCACAATATAGCTGGCTACCGTCCACATCTGTGAGATGGGTACACCCATGTCGTCCGTCCTCCTGCGCCACCTTCGGCGCATCTTCCTGCTCGCTTCACTTCAGTCTTGTTCCGTCATTTCCTGCTACGCTTCGCCCTGCATCGCTTCCTGCTACGCTTCGCCCTGCATCGCTCGCCGATACGTCGTCAGCGCCAGCAGCGGAAAGTAATTCCGATACATGTGATACGCCAGGTAAAACACGCGCGGAAATCCCGTCCCCGTATACAGCGCCTGTCGCTTGACTCCGCTGCCCACGGTCTCGTCCCAGTCGCCGGATTCCTGCTGACGCTCCAGCAGCCAGCGCACTCCCTTGGCCACCGAATCGCTGCGCGTATCGCCCGCCGCCAGCAGTCCCAGCAGCGCCCACGCCGTCTGCGAAGGCGTGCTCGGCCCCATGCCGCGCTGCACCGGATCGTCATAGCTCAGGCAGCTTTCGCCCCAGCCGCCATCCGCGTTCTGGATCATGCGAATCCACTCCGCCGCCTGCTGTATCTGCGGCTCGTTGTGGTCCATCCCAATCGCTTCCAGTCCGCGCAACACCAGAAACGTTCCGTAGATGTAGTTCACGCCCCAGCGCCCAAACCAGCTTCCATCCGGTTCCTGTTCGCGCAGAATGAACTGCACCGCGCGCTCCACGCGCTTGTCCGCCCGCGTGTACCCGTATGTCGAAAGCATCTCCAGCATCCGCCCGGTAATGTCCACCGTCGGCGGGTCCAGCATCGCGTTGTGGTCGGCAAACGGAATGTACTGGAAGATCATCTTCGTGTTGTCTTTGTCAAAGCTCGCCCAGCCGCCGTTGCTGCACTGCATCGCAAACAGCCAGCCGATCGCCCGCTGCGCCACCTCGTGCTGATAGCGCTCACGCGGATTCTCCACCCGGCTCAGCGCCAGCAACACCTGCGCCGTGTCATCGGTATCCGGGTAAAATTCGTTGTTGAACTCGAAGTACCACCCGCCCGGCTGCGTCTTCGGCACCTTCACCGCCCAGTCGCCCAGATGCCGCACTTCCTTGCTCAGAATCCAGTCCGCCGCCTTCACCATCCGCGCGTCGGTCCGCGCCACTCCAGCCTCGCCCAGCGCAAACACCGCATACGCCGTATCCCACACCGGCGACATGCACGGCTGCATCCGAAACGTCGGCTCCGGATGATTCACTCCGGCTGCTTCCTCAATGCCCAGCTTCTCAAACTCGTCCCGCGCGCGAATCACCTGCGGATCGTCGTCCGAATATCCCAGGCAGCGCAGCGCAATAATCGCATTCATCATCGCCGGATAAATCGCGCCCAGACCGTCCGACATCTCCAGCCGCTCCAGCATCCACTTCTCGGCTTTTTTCAGCGCCAGCGTGCGCAGCGGACGAATATACACCGCTTCGATCTTGTGAAAGATGCGATCCGTCAGCAGGAAAAAATTCCGCCAGCTCAGCCACTTGCCGCGGTCATACTGCAACCGCAAATCGGCGCTCTCGCGCCCGCCCACAAATAGCTCCTCAATCCCCTGCTCCGGAGCAATCTTCTTGAATGGCTTCTTCGCATAGATAATCGACAGCGGCACCAGAATCGCCCGCGACCACGACGAAATCTCATAGATGTTGAAGTAGAACCAGTTCGGAGCCAGCACAATCTCCGGCGGAATCGCCGGCACCGCGTCGTAGTCGTACTGCCCCAGCGCGCACAGATAAATCTTCGTGAACGTGTTGCAGGCCACCACCCCGCCATGCGCCAGAATCCACGCCCGCGCGCGCACCAGGATCGGGTCGTCCGCCGACATGCCCATCAGCTTGCAGGCGAAATAGCACTTCACCGCCAGCGAAATATTTCCCGGCCCGCCCGGATAGATGCTCCAGCTTCCGTCCTCGTTCTGGTAGCGCAGCATCTCCGTCAGCGCGCGCTTCATCCGTCCCGGTTCGCCGCTCTCCAGCAGCATGTGCATGAAGATGTAGTCAGCCTCCAGCATCGAGTCCGCTTCCAGCTCGCCACACCAGAAACCCTCGGCGTCCTGCTGGCCCAGCAGATGCTCCGCACTGCGCTCAATCGCCGTCTCCACCTGCGACAGATCCGCATCCAGACGACCAAAGCGAGGCTTCACCGCCCCATCCACTTGTTTCTTGTCTGCACGATCCATATCTGTTGCCGCAAGCCTCACTTCACCGCAAGAACCGGAAGTCGTTCTCGATCTACCCGCTCACGATCCCACTTGATCGCCCCACCGGGGAACCATGCTCTGCCGCAGCGCGGCTCTCTTGGCGCTTCGTCTGACCTACTGCACAGGAACCGGCGCGCCGCCATCGGCTCCGCCAATCGCCTGCACAATCTCAGGCGGCAGCCCAAAGCGCACATTTTCCGGCATGACCTCTACTTCTTCGACGCTCGAATACCCATTTTGCTGCAAATAATTGATCACATCCTCCACCAGAATCTCCGGTGCCGACGCGCCCGCCGTCACCGCCACCGAATGGACATTCTCCAGCCACTTCGGATCGATCGCCTTCGAGTTGTCGATCAGATACGCCTTCGTTCCCAGGTTGTTCGAAACCTCCACCAGCCGGTTCGAGTTCGAGCTGTTCGTCGATCCCACCACCAGCACCAGGTCCGCTCCCGGAGCCACATTCCGCACCGCCACCTGCCGGTTCTCCGTCGCATAGCAGATATCCTGCGTGTGCGGCCCGGCGATATTCGGAAACTTCTGCTTCAGCGCCTGAATAATATCCCGCGCCTCATCCAGCGAAAGCGTCGTCTGCGTCAGATACGCCACGCGATTCGGGTCCGCAACCACCAGCGCCTCCACCTCGGCCACGTTGGACACCACCTGCGTCGCCTCTGGCGCTTCGCCCAGCGTGCCCTCAATCTCGTCATGGTCGCGATGCCCCACCAGCACCAGCGAATAGCCCTGCTTGGCGAACTTCACCGCCTCCACATGCACTTTCGTCACCAGCGGACACGTCGCGTCAATCACCTTTAGCCGCCGCGCCTTGCTCGCCTCGCGCACCGCCGGGGAAACTCCGTGCGCGCTATAGATCACGCGCTGGCCCTCCGGCACCTCTTCAATCTCGTGCACAAAGATTGCGCCCTTTTCCGCCAGCTCGTTCACCACAAACCGGTTGTGCACAATCTCACGCCGCACATAGATCGGCGCACCAAAAGTCTCCAGCGCAATCTTCACAATGTCGATGGCGCGCACCACCCCCGCGCAGAATCCGCGCGGCTTCAGCAACAGCACTCGCTTCTGGCCGACAACCGTTGTCGCCTGGCCCGGGTTCGAAACAGCTTCCATGGCAGTCTGCATACCTTCTCAGTATAGCAATGAATGAACTTTTGCCGTTGCCCCATCTCACACACTGCGCTTTCCGCACACGCCGCCCCGCGCAGCCCATCCCCGCGCAGTCCATCCTTGCCACCACAGGAATCTGCTGCCGCCGCTACTGTCCACTGTTGCCGCTGCCGCTGCCGTTTTTTTGCTTTTGCTGTTGCCTTTGGGGTTGCTGTTGCTTTTCTTGCTGGCCTTCCCGAAGGGAATCTGCTTTTGCCCATCCCCCTGCGTCCTCAGCCACCGCCCACCCGCGACCAACGCGAGCAGCCACCGTGCGACCGCGCGTCCGCTGCATGCAATGCTGGCGCTTTGAGTTGGCATGGTTCTTTGTTAGACTACGAAAGGTTAAACGGCGCTATCGTCTAGGGGTTAGGACGTGAGATTCTCAATCTTAAAACACGGGTTCGATTCCCGTTAGCGCTACCAGATAATTGACGCTAAAGCCCGCTAAATCAGCGGGCTTTTCGTTTGGCCGGGAAGCGTCTTAGCGCGTGTTTGGTCACAATAGCGCGTTTCGTGGTACACAGTTTGGTACACACAAATTGTCCCCTTTTCATACTCCACGGAAAATATGCAATATCCCTATTGCTTTCCCATAGAAAGTAATGTAGGCTTCTCCTGTTTGTTGGCAATAGGAGAAAGCGGCGCGAGAAAGCAGGGGGAAAGCAATGGGCGAAAAGACCGATGTATGGCAGGGAACGCTGGCGCTGATGGCGCTCAAGACCCTCGAAACTCTGGGGCCGCAGCACGGCTACGGGCTGGCGCGGCGCATCGAGCAGACCAGCGAAGACCTGTTGCAGGTGAACTACGGAACGCTCTATCCCGCGCTCCTCAAGCTCGAGCAGGAAGGCTCCATCCGCTCCCGCTGGGGCACCTCTGAAAACAATCGCCGGG
>JAJZHE010000167.1 GCA_021804655.1 Acidobacteriota bacterium | reverse complement strand
TACATCACCATTCCGCCCTACGACGACGCTGACGTCATCGCCGGGCAGGCCACCTGCGGGCTGGAGATTGCCCGGCAGCTTCCGGAGGTCGATCTGGTGCTGGCTCCGGTCAGCGGCGGCGGGCTGTTGAGCGGTGTCGCCGCGGCGATTCGCCAGTTGTTGCCGCAGGCTGTGGTCGTCGGCGTGGAGCCGGAGTTGGCCGGAGACGCCGCGGAAAGCTTCCTGCGCGGCGAAATCGTCACATGGCCCGCCGAACTCACCAGCAGAACTCTCGCCGACGGTCTGCGCACGCAAAGCGTCGGCGTACGCAATTTCGCCCACATACGCGCCTTCGTCGATCGCATCGTCACCGTCACTGAAGCCGAGATTTGCGCCGCCATGCGCGCCATCGTCGCCGCCACGCGCCTCGTCCCGGAGCCAAGCGGAGCCGTCACCACGGCAGCGCTGCTCTTTCACGCGCATGAATTGCCTTCATTTCAGCGTGCCGTGGCCGTGCTCAGCGGCGGCAACGTCGCTCACGAAATGCTGGCCGAGATTCTCGCCGAGTCTGCCGCGTCGCCTCCCCGCGGTGACGCATGAGCCGCGCGCGTGTCCATTGGTCGGAGACCTGGCGATGAACCCTCGTCGCAACCCGCCGCGCAGTCTGCCGCGCAATTTGCTGCCGGTGCTGCTCGCGTTCCCATTCCTCGCCTGCGTCGCACAAAAAACATCCACCCAAAACGCCGCCGATGGGCCACCGCTGCCGTCTGCCGGTCCGTTGGCCACGGTGCTGGTGCGCACACCGATCTATGTCTACGCTGACGCACATGCGCAGATGCTCACCCGCATTCAGGCTGGTCGTGAGATGGTGGTGGCGGAGACGAACGGCCCATGGATGCGTGTCTTTGCCAATACGGATACGCAAACGGAAGACCGCAGGGACGCTCCCAGGCTGGGCGACAGCAACCGCCCCGTGCCGGTGACCGGCTGGCTGCTGGCGAAAAATGTCCTGCTCTCCACCACCGCGAACGGCGACCAGGTGCTCATGGGTCAAGCGGCCATCCTGGAGTCGCTGGCCTCGGCTGCGCGCGGCCCGCGCGATGCAGGCCAGGCGGCGCGGCTGCTCTATCTGCGCCTCGTGGAGTTCTATCCGGACTCGCCACTGGCGCCGGAGGCTGCCTGGCGCGCTGCCGACATTCGCTGGCAGTTCGACAAGGACGACCTGGCGCAGTTGCCGTCGTCGAAAGAAAAAGAAGCCTATCTGCGAGAGCAGATCGACGAGAGCGAGATGCAGAAGATCATCCACGCCTGGCCCGGCTCGCGACAGGCCGATCTGGCCGCGTGGGAGCTGCTCGACAACAAGGTATGCGGGACGTGGCAGGGCGACCCGCGCTGCCCATCGAAAGAAGCGGCGCTGTTTGAGAACTATGCGAGCCAGCATCCGAAGAGTCCGCGCGTCCCGGAGGCGCTCTATCAGGCGGCCTATCGCGCGGCCGTCGTCCATGACATGGAGGCCGCGGCAGGCAACGACAAAAAAACTGTCGAAGCTTTGAAGGAAGCGCAGGGCATTGAAGATTTTTTGTTGAAGAATTTCCCTCACTCCGACTACGCTGCACGCACGGCAGCTCTGGTGTACAAGCTGCAACACGGTATTGTCATTTACGGTACGGAAAGCAACTGAACTGCATCGAAAGCTGGTGCAATAATCTTTCTGCCAGCTCAACTGTGCTAACGTCTTCGTGTAGGTTTCATGAGCGCGTCCCACGAGGCGCGATTCCGATATTTTGATGTCTGTAAACCACTGCTCGCCATTCGGCGATTTTCTTGCCCAAGAGCGTTCCGCGGCAGTTTGTCTGTTGCGCCTGGAGGAAGCTTGAATATCTATCTGCTGTCAGTCCTGCTTGGCATCGTCGAGGGCCTCACCGAGTTTCTGCCCGTCAGCTCGACCGCGCACCTGCGCATCGCCGAAGCGCTCATGCACCTGGACCTGGCCAGCCCCTACTGGAAGATGTACTCGATCGTCATCCAGCTCGGTGCGATTCTTGCTCTATGCCTGCTCTTTCTGGGCCGCATCGTGGAGTTCCTGCGCACCTTTCCGCACGGCGAGAACCGCGACAAGAACATCTGGACACATCCGGTTTCGCTCACGATGATCGCTTTTGTCTGCACCGCTGCGCCGTCGCTGCTGCTGACCAAACTCATCAGCAAACATCTGGAAAATCTCACCGTCATGGCGATCTCGCTCTTCGTTGGCGGCGTCATCATGTGGGTCGTGGATGCGTGGAGCGAACGCACGGAGAGCAGCGTGACGGATGTGGAGCAGATGAGCCTGCTGCAGTCCATCTGGATCGGTCTCTGTCAGACGCTCTCCGCGGTCTTTCCCGGTGCTTCGCGCTCCATGACCACCATCGCCGCCGGTCAGATTGCCGGTCTCAGCCGCTCGGCTGCGCTTGAGTTCAGTTTTCTCGTCTCCATTCCCACCATGATCGCCGCCACCGGCTACGATCTGGTGAAGACCCTGCACCCCGGTCACCACGCGGCAGAGACGATTGCGCCGCTCACCATGACCAGCCAGGAGTGGATTGTGCTTGCCATCGGCTTCGTTGTCTCCTTCATCGTTGCGCTGGGGGTGGTGGAGTGGTTTCTTCAGTGGGTGCGTCGGCACGGCTTCGTCCTCTTTGCCATCTACCGCATTGTGCTGGCCATTGCGCTCTTTACGCTGGGGCGCGGCTTGCTGCACGCAAGCTGATTCCCATACATCGGCACGAGTTGATCGCTATGTTTCCGGCGATTCAGTCGGGGTTTCCATTCAGGTTCCCCACCTCGCTTTCCAGGTTTCAGCGCGTATCCTCAGCGCGATAATGAGTTAGCCTTTGGGATTTTCAGCCATCACGGGATGTTGCCGCGATGGGCGTTTTTGTCCCGATGGCTACACGGGCAAACCTCAGCGATGAAACCGATCCGAACCGCACCCACGCCCACCTACAGTCGCCCGCTGAATCTCGCTCTGGGTGCGCTGCTCGCGCTCGCGGCAACGCTGCTGTTGCTGGCGCTGGCCACCTGGCACGCTGCCGATCCTTCGCTCGATACGGCGGTTTCCGTCGTTGCCGGTCATGCGCAGGTCCGCAACTGGATCGGTCCGGTTGGCGCATGGACCAGCGATCTTCTCTTGCAGATTTTTGGACTGACGGCTTTTGCCCTACCACTTTGGCTCGGTGGACTTGGCATCCGCTGGATGCGCGGCCTTCCGGGTGGCTCGCCCTGGCTGCGCTGGACCGGCGTCGTGCTAGCGCTCTTGGCGTTGCCCACTGTTTTTGGCCTCACTCCCTACCACTGGCGCTGGCTGCACATTCTGCCCGTCGAGGGTGTGCTGGGCAGGCTGCTGGCGGACGCGCTCATCGGCGCTCTCAGCTTGCGCGGCGCTGCCCTTGTCGCGGGAGTTTTTGCCTGTGCCGGTCTTTACTTTGCCTCGGAGTTTACTTTTCGCTCAGGATGGGAATTCCTTCAGCAGCAGTCGATTCGCATCACCGCGCTCATGGATCGCTGGCGCAACTGGCGTCTGGACCGCGCCGACCGCCGCGCCGATCAGCTTGAGAATATGCGCGCCAAACAATTGGATAACGGTTCCCCCGTCGCGCTTCATCAGAAAACAGAAGAGTTCTCCGATGATCTGACTCCAGGCTGGATGCAGGGGAATGTGCATCGGCGGGGCTGGTTCAGCCGACTCCGCTTCAGCCGACTCTTTGCTCGTCATCATCGCGAAGATATGCTCGACGAAGTGCCCGCCGTCCGTCGTATCGGCGACCTCGCAGCGCGCCGTGCCTCCACCGAACCCCAGCGCCGCAGCATCTGGGAGCAATCCGCCGCTCCGTCCTCATCCAGCGAGCCTCTGCCTCCGGTCGATCTCGGACCTCAGACAGACGTTGTCGTGCCGATTACCCAGCGTGCCGACGGCTCCGCAGAGTCTGCTCCGATTCCTTCGCCACAGCCGCTTCCCGCTTCGACGCAGGCTCCGGCTGCCATCGAGCCGATTGCGCCTCGTCCAGCGCCTGCTGCAGCACCCGCCGCGGCTACCACGGCACCCATTCATGAACGCGCCGATGCCGATCTGCGCACCGCCACCGTCGCGCCGAAGAATGTCAGCGGATTCAAGCTGCCGCCCAGCACGCTCCTCATCAAGGGAGAGATTCCGCTGGCCATCCGCGAAAACGAACTGCGCGAAGAGGCGCGCAAGCTGGTGGAGAAGTGCGCCGAATTTCGCGTCAACGGACAGATCGTGCAGATCAATCCCGGCCCCATGGTCACCACCTATGAGTTCAAGCCCGACGCCAGCGTCAAGTACAGCCGCGTCGCCGGTCTGGGCGACGATCTTTGTCTGGCCATGCGCGCCGAAAGCATCCTCATCGAACGCATGGCCGGCAAAAGCACCATCGGCATCCAGGTGCCCAACCACGAGCGCGAGACCATTCACCTGCGCGACGTCATCGAGTCCGAAACCTTCATCAAAGCCAAGTCCCGCCTGACGCTGGCCATGGGCAAGGACATCAACGGACGCATTGTGACAGCGGACCTCGCCAGCATGCCGCATGTGCTCATCGCCGGCTCCACAGGCTCGGGCAAATCCGTCGCCATCAATGCCATGATCATGTCGCTGCTCTTCCGCACCACGCCGGCGCAGGTACGGCTGATCCTCGTCGATCCCAAGCGGGTCGAACTCGGCATGTACGAGGGCATCCCGCACCTCTTCACGCCCATCATCACGGAGGCCAAGCTCGCCGCAAACGCGCTGCGCAATGCCGTTCGCGAGATGGAGCGTCGGCTCAAACTGCTGGCCAGCCGCAGCGTTCGCAACATCGATCAGTACAACGCCAAGGTCAACGAGCGCAGCATGTCCAGCCTCTTCTCCGACAGCGATGAAGAGGAGGAGCCGCTGCCCTACATCGTCATCATCATCGACGAGCTGGCCGACCTCATGATGCTCGACCGCGCCAATGTCGAGGAGTCGATCACGCGGCTGGCGCAGATGGCCCGCGCCGTCGGCATTCATCTCGTGCTGGCCACGCAGCGCCCTTCGGTCGATGTCATCACCGGCCTCATCAAGGCTAACGTGCCCACGCGCATCAGCTTCCGTCTTGCCTCCAAGGTCGATTCCCGCACCATCATCGACGACAACGGCGCCGAATCTCTGCTGGGGCGCGGAGACATGCTCTTCCGTCCACCGGGAACCAGTCGCCTCATGCGCCTCCACGCGCCCTACGTCAGCGAAAACGAGACCGCTGCCGTCGTCGATTTCTGGAAGGCGCAGGGTGAGGCGAACTATGCCGAAGGCTTCCTGGAAGCGCCGCGTGACGAACGCGCTCAGCAGGATGGCGAAAACGACAGCGAAGAGGACAACGATCCGCTCTACGACGACGCCGTCCGCCTCGTCTTCGAGTTCGGCAAGGCTTCCACCTCG
>JAJZHE010000166.1 GCA_021804655.1 Acidobacteriota bacterium | reverse complement strand
GCGCATGCAGGCCGCGTACTGGAGTTCGGTGGCAAGTTCGTCTTCTAGGTTTCGCAACCACAACCCGCGCCGCGGAGCATGTCTCCGCGGCGCTTTTTTTATCTGTGCGCGTTGTTTGTTTGGCACGAAGAGCGGCTGAAACGGAATGCGCAGTATGCTGAAGAGTGCCGACGAGAAAGGAGCAAGGTGTTGGGGGTGAAGATTGTGCGGGCGAGTCTGCTGCTGGCTGGGGCGATACTGAGTGGCGCGGGTGCGGCGGCGCAGGATGTGACCGGGCAGTATGTAACAACTCCAACCTCAAGTGTGATGCGTGCGCCCGGGCAGCTTCCACCGGAGGTGGCGCAGGCGCTGACGCTGGAGCGCGCAGGCCGAACAGTGGAGGCGATTGCAGCGTGGCAGCGCGTGGTGGCTGAGCAGCCGGGCAATGGGCAAGCCTGGGCGCAGCTTGGGCTGCTGCAAGCGCATGAGGGGCGGTATCGAGAGGCGATCGACGCCTATCGCAAGGCGCAGGCTGCGACACCGCAGATTCCCGGCCTGGAGCTGAACCTTGGACTGGCGCTTTTCAAGTCGGACCGTTTTCAGGAGGCAGCGCCGATCTTTGCGCAACGGTTGCATGCGCATCCGGGCGACGAGCGATTGCTGGTGTTGGAGGCGATGTCGCTCTATGGGGAACACAAGTACGCCGAGGCGGTGCCGTATCTGAAACAGGCAGCGGCAGAGGACAGGACGAATCTGCAAATTCGCCTAACGCTGGCGCATTGCCTGCTGTGGACGCATCAACTGGAGGCGACGCTGGCGGTGTACAAGGAGATTCTGGAGATCAACCCGAATTCTGCGGCGGCGGATATGATTGCCGGCGAGGCGCTGGACGAAAAAGGCGACAACGCGGGGGCTGTGGAGCAGTTTCGCGCGGCGGAAAAGGCGAATCCGAATGAAGCCCAGGTGCATTTTGGGCTGGCATATCTGCTGTGGGCGCAGAAACGGTATGAGGAAGCGATTCCGGAGTTTCTGGCGGAGTTGAAGAACGATCCGGGAAACAGCCAGGCGCGGATGTACCTGGGCGACACGTATATGCAGCTTCAGCAATATGACAAAGCGCGGCTGGAGCTGACTCCGGCAGAGCGTGCGATGCCGAAGGAGCCGCTACCGCATCTGGACCTGGGGATCATTGCGCAGGAGACGAATCATCGCGCGATGGCGCTGCGGGAGCTGAAAGAGACAGTGGCGCTGGCACCGGGGAACGTGAATGCGCACTTCCGGCTGGCGCGGATCTATCAGCAGATGGGCGATCGGGAGCAGGCGAAGGCGGAGTTTGAGAAGACGAAGACGCTGAACAAGAATCGCGATGAGAGCTTGCACCAAAGAATAGCTGAGGCCAACGCGCGACCGGATGCAAATGCGGGAGCCGCGAAGTCGGCAGCAGGACAGACTCCGCAGCAGTAAGTTCTCAGAGCTTATCGGCGACGATGGGATGGCGGCGTAGATACCAGCAGGGCGACCACGCGCCCTGTGGGAAGATGGCGCTCGCGCAGGGTACATAGCGCTGGCCTTCATCGTCGTATTCGGTTTTCTTGCCTTTGAGCGGGACGACGAGAAAGCGCATGACGAGGACAGTGCTGTTGGGCTGACCACGCAGGGTATAGATGGCCCAGTCGCCGCCGAAGAGCGCGAGACCGAAGACGGCGCTGGAGAGCAGGATTATCTCTGTACGCACCATCCAGCGCGGCTTGTGTCGTACAACGGGCATGTCTGTCACTTCAGATTCGGGCACGTCAATACCAGCCAGCAGTGGACATCTGCATCAGGATTCCTTTGGCGAGCAGAGCGTGAGCGTAGGGCGTGGGGTGGACGGTGTCGGCGTACTCGTAGTTGAGGACGTTGGCCCCGGAGAGATTAGCCGACGAGCAGACAAGCGAGGAACTGAGCGGATTGGCGGCTGGAGTGAGGTTGCAGGCCGGAGTGGTGATGTTGGTGAGGCCGTAGGTGGTGGCGTTGGTGGCTTCGGTCTGGGAAAGCGTGTAGACATCGACCTGAAGCAGTTGCGAGCTGGAAGCAGAGGCCAGCCCAGCCTGCAGCGCCTGGTTGAAAGTAGTGCCAAGCGCGGCGATGAGCGGGAGATCGGCGCTGGGCAGCATGAGCGCGTAGGGCGTGAGGGTGACGTCGGGCAGATTGAGCACCATGACGTGGGTTGCGCCCTTGGCGAGGATATCCATGTTGATGTAGGTGGCCAGCTCGGTGGCGGCCTGAGCCATGGCCTGCGCAGCCTGGGTGGGAGTTTCCGCGCCGGCTGCGACGGTGTCGGCCTGGATGAAGAGATCGTTGGCGCCAGCCCAGACGGTGACAAGATCGGTGGCGGAGAAGCTACCGTTGTTGGCTGCGAGATAGTTCTGAATCTGTGTGGCGACCGGGACGGTGAGCATGCCGAGGATGGCGTTGGAGCCGCCAAGCAGCGCGTTGCCGGGGCCGATGGGATTGGTGACACGTGCGCCACCTTGTGCGTAACCCAGGCAGCCGACGTGGGTGGTGGTCGCCACGGCGAATCCGAGGGCGGCTGAGCCGTTAAGGCCGGTTTCGGCTGCGCAGGGAGCGGGCAGGTTGAGCGCGGTGGCGACGTCCTGCACCCATATCTCGTTGTTCGGCCCGTTGATGGTGAATTCACCACCACCGAGCGCAGCGACGGCTCCAACGCGATAAGTGCCAACGTCGCTGAGACTGTCTCCGAAGGAGACCATCTGCGTGAACTGCGGGGTGGTGGATTTGCTGCTGCCGCTGCAGCCGGAGAGCAGCACGGCGACGGTGGCTAGCAAGCCAAGAGCAATCGCGAAGGGGAGAGAAGCAAGCGGGGGTCGGTTCATCGAAGGCTCCGAAAGTTCCTGCGCTGGATTCCAGACGGCAATCCCTGAGGGATACAGGAACTACGGGATTGTAGCAGGGAAATGGGAGATCGGGCAGCGGGAAAATTGCGAGTGGTCAGCGGGCGTTTCGTCCATATGAGGACCGGCTGCTACTGCAGCCGTGGGTCGCGGCATGGCAATGGCGGAGGATGTTGGTGAAATGCGGAAGCAACAGCAGATTCCCTTCGGGAAGGTAACAAGGCATTACATGAAGCGTTCGCGCTGTGGCGCTCCCGATGGTCGCGGGTGGGGGTTGGCTGAGAACGACGGGAAAAGCAGAAGCAGATTCCCTTCGGGAATGACAACAAAAAAGCAACAGCAAGAGCAACAACAAAGACATTCGGCCGGAGTGGGTTTGCAAGGCGGTTTTTCCCGGGCTTAGTCGAGGACCTCACAGACGAGGCATTTGAGGTATTCGGTTTCGGGCATATTGAGGAGGACGGGGTGGTCGATGGCGGCTCCGCGACGCTCCAGAATGCGGACGCGGCGATGCGCGTCGATGGCGGCGGAGGCGACGGCGGACTCCAGGTCGGTCCAGTGAATATGGTGAGAGCAGGAGCAGGTGAGGAGCAACCCGCCGGGGCGGAGCATGCGCAGGGCGCGGAGGTTCATTTCCTTGTAGCCGCGCAGAGCGCCTTCGACGGCGCGGCGGGATTTGGCGAAGGCCGGCGGGTCGAGCACGATGCAATCCCATTCGCGGCTGGCTGCGGAGCCGGAGACGGGTTCGGCCAGATCACGCAGCAGTGTGAAGGCGTCGGCTTCGATCCAGTCTACTTCCGCAGAGAGAGCTGTGCGGTTGAGGGTGAGATTGGCCTCGGCGACTTCGAGCGCTGCGCGGGAGGCATCGACGCCGGTGACCTGACGGCAGACCTGCGCCAGATGGAGCGCAAAGCCGCCCTGATAGGTGCAGATATCGAGGGCTTTGCCGGTGGCTCCGCGTGCGATGGCCCAGCGAGCGGCAGCGGCGTAGTTCTGGCGCTGATCGAGGAAGGCGCCGGTTTTTTGTCCGGCGCTGGCGTTGTAGTGGAAACGCAGGCCGTTGAGCTGGAAGATGGTCTCCGAAGCGGCGGGCGTGGCAGACCAGAGCGGGCCGTCGGCGGGCGCGTCAATGCCTTCCAGGACGCGGATGCGAGGATCGGGCCGCTCCCAGAGCGTGACCGGGGCATCGCTGAAGAGTTCGCGAAGAACGTGGGAGACGACGGCGCGCACGGCGGGAGTGGCCATGGGCTTGACCAGAAGCTGAAGCAGGAAGAGATCGGCGTATTTATCGAGGATGAGGCCGGGCAGCAGATCGGCTTCGCTGAAGACAAGGCGGCAGGCGGTGTTGGCGTCGTCGAGCAGAGGTCGGCGCTGGCGGATGGCGGAGCGCAGACGCTCGGCAAGCAGGGTCATCCAGGCGGGTTCGGCAATGGCATCGCGGGCGACCATGCGCAGGGGAATCTGCGAGGCGGGGCTGAAGAGCGCAGTGCCGAGGAGCAGGCCGCGTGCATCGGTGACGGGAACCAGAGTCGTCGCATCGTCGTGCGCGGGAATCTGCTCGATTTCCGTGGCGTAGACCCAGAGATGGCCGGTGCGCAGACGGTCAGCGGCGCTGCGGCTGACGACGGCGTGGGCAGGAGCGTGTGCGGCTTTCTGAGCCTGGGGGCGTGCCTTGATTTGCGGCTTAATTTGCGTCTGGGTTCGCGGTTGGGGCGGCGCGTAGTTGCGCGGGGCAGCTGACTTGTGTGGAGCAGCCGATTTGTTCGCGGGGGTCGATTCACGAGTGGCGAAAGATTTGGGCGCGGGTTTGCCTGAGCTGGGTTTAGGGCTGAATTTGGGGCTGGGTTTGGAGCCAGATTGGGAGGTGCGTGCGGTCATAGCTGCTTTCGGAAGTGGGTCTGGGTGCGTCTGGTTTTAGAAGCGGAGGACAGGGCCGGTGGAGATGCGTCCGTCGCGGGAGACAAGCTGCAACTGGTTCTGTTCGACGCCGCCTGCGGTGAAGTTGGTGTGAAGGAAGTCGCCGGTGATGCGCCATGCGAGGAAGTGGTTGAAGGCGCGATCGACGCCGCCACCAATGGCCGCGGCAAGCGAGAAGTTGGAGACGAGCGGAAATCCGGCGTTGTTGCTGGCCGAGGGGACGAAGCTGTTGAACTGCGTTCCGCCGTTGAGGTGAGCGACGCCGATGAGTCCATGGACGAAGAGGTTATAGCGGCCAAAGTGCTGGGAAACCTGTGGGCCGGCGAGGAAAAAGTAGGTGCGCGGATTGGTGTACTGGTGCTGGGCGTAGTAGCCGGAGGCGTCGAACTTGAGTCCGACCCAGGGCAGTATGCGCATCTTGAAGTCGCCTTGCCATCCGTTCATGCCGCCGGAGATGGAGTTGTCCTGCGTCTGGTCGTAGCTTTGCGTGACATAGGAGTAGCCGCCGTAGAGTTCGTTGGGCGGAACGGCGTTCCACGCGACGGGAATCGCGGCGTGGGCGCTGGTTGGCGTGGCAAGAAGACAGACAAGAAGCGCGAGGGTTGAAAAATGGGAAAGCCAGAGACTCTGAAGACGCATGGAGAACCTCCGCGGGGGATCGCCGTATTCGCCTACGATAGCACGGGATCGCGGCGTGCAGCCGTTGATGGCGATGTGGGCCAAGACGCCGAAATTGCTGG
>JAJZHE010000165.1 GCA_021804655.1 Acidobacteriota bacterium | reverse complement strand
TTCACAGCGGCAACTTTTTCAATCAGCTCCTGCTGGCCCGGCGGCAGTTGATATTCGCGATCCGCGCCTTCGGTTTCAATGCTTGGATCGTAGCCCACGGCGATCACGACCACGTCGGCGCGCTTGGCCAGCGCAATCGCGGAGTCCGTCACCAGCGTGCCCTTCTTCGCAATGCCCAGACGCAAAACGCCCGCGCCAAACTGCGGCCCGCTCAACTCCTCCACCACCACCTTGTGCGCGCCCGGTGTCAGGTTCAGCGTAATCTGCGTCAACGCAAAGCGCGGAATATCGGCGTGGTCGATCACCGTCTTGTCATCCACCATCACGCGATACTTGCCCTGGTCCTCCACAAACATCAGATAGTCGCCCGCGGCGCGCACATGATAGTAGCCCGTCCAGCGGTCGAAGTGCTGCGGCGCGCCACCGCCCATGAACATCTTCATCGTATTGCTGTCGATGGTGTTGATCAGGTCGCCCAGGTCAGGATCGGAAAGCGCCGACTGCCCCGAGTTGATCGCCATCTCCGTCCGTGTCGCCGTCGGTTTGCCGCTGAAATCATCCTTGGCAAACGTCTCCACCGTCACGCCCGGCCGATAGACATCGGCGGCGGGCGTCAATCCTGTCCTCATCGCCATCACGGTCGGCTTCGGCAGCCCACGATCCCACGTCACCTCGCCTTTCAGTCCCAGCCGGTCGCTGACGCCTTTCAGAATGCTGACATCGCCAAAGGTCGGTACCATGCCGCTGCCGCCCGCCGTCGGATTCGCCGGAAACGCATCCGGGCCGATCACCGCAATGTGCGTCGTCTTGTTCGGATCCAGCGGCAACAGGTGATTGTCGTTCTTCAGCAGAACCGCACCCTCCAGCGCGCCCTGCAACGCGACCGCGCGCCCCTGCTGGTTATAGCGCGGAATCGAGCGATCCAGCGGATCGTGATACGTGCCATCCGGACCAATCCAGCCAAAGCGATAGGCCACGCTCAACAGATGCCGCACCTTGGCGTCAATCGTCGCCTCGGAGACCGTGCCCGCCTTCACCGCCGGAATCAGCGTCTCGGCGTTCATATACCAGCCAAACGGCATCTCCAGGTCCATTCCCGCATTGGCCGACGCCACGCCGTCGTGAGTCGCCGTCCAGTCCGACATCAACAGCCCGTCAAAGTGCCAGTCCCGGCGCAGAATATCGATGTTCAGGTGCGCATTCTGCGTCGCATGCTCGCCGTTGATGAAGTTGTAGGAGTCCATCACCGCGCCCACATGCGCATCCTTCACCGCAGCCTCAAACGTGGGCAGATAAATCTCCCGCAGCGCACGCTCGCTCACAATCGAGTCCGAGGTGAAGCGCGCATACTCGGAGTTGTTTGCCGCAAAGTGCTTGATCGTCGCGCTCACGTTCTGCGACTGCACGCCTTCGATATATCCCACCGCAATCTGGCTATCCAGAAACGGGTCTTCGCCAAAGTACTCGAAGTTGCGGCCATTCATCGGCGCGCGATAGATATTCACGCCCGGCCCCAACAGAAAGCTGGCTCCGCGCGAGCGCGCATCGCGGCCAAGCTGCACACCGATGCGATGCGCCAGTTCAGTATCCCAGCTCGCCGCCAGCCCAATGCCCGCCGCAAACGCCGTGGACGGCGGCGGAATATGCGCGCCCACCGGACCATCGCTCATCCGCAGCGCCGGAATGCCCAGCCGCGGAATCGGTGCCGACTCCATCATGCGCGAACCGGAGAGCAGCGTAATCTTTTCCTCCAGCGTCAGCTTCTGGATCGTCTGATCGATCCGCTGGCTGATCTGCGCCTGCGCTTGTTCATCGGCTGCAAGCTGGCTCTTCGATTGTGCCGTGGCTGCGTTGCCGGCAACCAGCGCAAGAACCAAAGCAAACGCGACGATCAAGCCGCGTCGAAAAGATGCAATTCCTGAAATCGTTGGCACGGTGGCCTCCCTCGATCCAACATCGGCCCCACAGAGCGCACCGCGGAAAAACCCTTTCGGTTCAACTCCCGCAAATGCGCAGCCCCAGGACCGCAAGCAAGCATACGTCGGAAGAGCAACGTTTGCCTAGAGCGTGATTCGAGATCGAAGCAGACATGTCAATGCAATCATTCTGTCAGCAGCCGCTTCGCCAGCGCGACATACAACCCCACAGCCTCCACCAGCTCGCGCTTGGCAATCTTTTCATGCGGCGTATGCGCCACGTGAATCGATCCCGGCCCCAGCAGCAGCGGTTCGCCCCACTTCGTCAACTGCGGAATATCCGTCGTAAACTTCGCCACCATCGTCGGAAATCCCTCCAGCGTGCGCAGCCGGACAAAGGGAATCTCCAGTGGAAACTCCACCTCCGCCGATCCCGCCGCTGCCTGCTCCAGCGCCGCGCGCGTCTCCGCCGAATCCCCCACCAACCGCACCAGCACCTGCGCGCTGGCCTCGTCGGCAATCACGTTCGGTGCGCGTCCACCCGCAATCTGCCCGATATTCAGCGTGCTCTCGCCCACGTCCTCGGTCACCGGCAGCGGAATCTCCATCATCCGCCCCAGCGCCTTCACCAGCTTGTGTACGGCCGAGTCGCCCAGCTCCGGATACGCCGAGTGGGCCATGCGTCCCGTCGCCCGCACCACCGCGCGTAAAGCGCCCTTGGAGGCGACGGCCAGCCTGTTCTCGGTCGGCTCGCCGTTGATCAGAAAACGACTGCCCTTCGGCTTCCCGTTGGCCACCTTTGCCCCCGCCGAATCGCGCTCTTCGCCCGCCACAAAGAGCAATCCCACGGCGAAGCCCTGCGCGCGCAACCGCTCCGCAGCCGCAATCTGCGCCGCCGCAATCCCTTTCGCATCGCAGACGCCGCGCCCATATAAAAACTCCTCGTCCTCGCGCAGCGCCACATACGGCGGCACCGTATCCAGATGCGTGGAAAGAACCAGATCCGGCACACCCGTCTGCGGCCCGGCATAGACGTTCCACCGCTTCGCTGCAATCCCGCTCTCCGTCGGCTGCGGCACCTCCATCAACTCGACAGCCCACTCACGCGCACGCAGCCGCCCGGCCACAAACTCCATCACCGCCGCTTCGTTGTAGGTGGTTGACTCAATCTTCACCAGCTCGCGCGTCAGCGCCAATACATCCACTTCGCTCGTCATCACCGCTCCCTGCGTTGCATTCTCCCTGCCAGCATATCGCAGCCTGCGCTTGCGCCTGTCCCGGCGCTATCATCTTCCTCATGGACTCCCGCATGGACTCCCGGATGGCTTCCGATCCTCCCACTCTGCGCACTTTCTTTCTCGATGGACCCGCCGGGCGTCTCGAAGCGCTGCTGGATCCTGGTCATTCTTCCGCGCCCTGCTCGGTCGTTATCGCCCATCCCCATCCGCTTGGCGGCGGCTCCATGCACAACAAGGTCGTCTACCACGCCGCGCGCGTCTTCCGCGATCTTGGCTGGCCCACGCTGCGCTTCAACTTTCGCGGCGTCGGCCTGAGCGAAGGCGCGCACGACGGCCATGTTGAATCCTCTGACCTTGCGGCTGCTATGAATTGGCTCGATGCGCGCTTCCGCCTGCCCATCCTCGCCGCCGGATTCTCCTTTGGCGCGGCGATGACCCTCCGCGCTGCGCCCCATCATCCCGCAGTCTGCGCCTGCCTCGCGCTTGGCCTGCCGCTTCACTCGCCCAATCAGCGCTACGATTATCCGCAGCTTGCCCGCTGGACGCTGCCTGCGCTTTTTCTCTCCGGCGACCACGACATCTTTGCCACGCCCGAGGAACTCGCACAAGCCCTCGCGCCCGCCGCGCCGCACGCATCCCTGCAACTGATTCCCGGCGCGGATCACTTCTTCACCGGCCATCTGCCGCCGATGCAAAACGCCATCCGCAACTGGCTGGCCACGCTCCCGCTCGCGACCAACCCATCGACCACTGCCCCATGACCGACTCCACTCCTGCTTCAAGCCAAACCGCGCAACGCAACGCAACCCTCGCCGCGCTCCGCGCCGATGCGCTGGCCTGCTTCCGCAGCACGCTCGCCGACTGCTCCATCCCCGCGGCCTTTGCTCGCTCGCTGCGCTGTGAAGGAACCACGCTCCATCGCCTGCGCGCAACCTCCGGCCCGGCTCGTCTTGAACTGGCGCTGTTCTCGCGCATCTTCGTCGTCACCCTCGGCAAAGCCGCACTGCCCATGCTCGACGCGCTGCTGCACATCCTTCCGGCTCCACTGGACCTGCATGGCGTCTGTGCTGCGCCTGCTCTGCCTGACCACCCTCGCCCCGGCATCGCCTATTTTGCCGCAGGCCATCCGCTGCCCAACGCCGACTCCTTCGCCGCCGCGCGCGCCGCGCTGGCTCTGCTTCACTCCGCCGATGCCCACACACTCGTAATCTTCCTGATCTCCGGCGGCGGTTCAGCTTTGTGTGAGCTTCCGCTTGACCCTGCCATCACGCTCGATGAGACGCGCCAGTTCCATCAAGCTCTCATCGGCTGCGGCGCGCCCATCACGGAACTCAACACGATTCGCCAGGCCTTTTCCGCTGTCAAAGGCGGTCGTCTCGCCGCTGCCGCCCGCAGCGCCACTCAATTTTCGCTCTTCGTCTCCGACGTTCCCACCGGCGCGCTCGATGCGCTTGCCTCCGGTCCTACGCTGCCGTCTTCACAGACGCCGTCTGCGGTCGCCGCGCTGCTGGACCGCTACGCCCTGCCGCCGCAGTTTTCGCCCACGGTCCGCTGCTTCTTTGAGCGTCTCGCGACCACTCCGCAGCAACCTGGTTCCTTGCAACTCGCGCCAGAAGCCGCGCGCAGCTTGCACGACCTGCTGCTCTCCACTGACGATCTCGCGCGCGCCGCAGCACGCCACGCTGCATCGCTCGGCTACGCCGTCACCGTCGACAACCGCTGCGACGACTGGGACTACGCTCAAGCCGCGCAGTTTCTGCTCGCGCGCCTGCATGCACTCAGCGCCGTCTCGCCGAATGCCACCGCGAAGCGCATCTGCCTCATCTCCACTGGAGAAGTCACCGTCACGCTGCCCGCCGCGCCTGGCCACGGCGGCCGCAACCAGCAGTTTGCGCTGGAAGCTGCGCGCTTGCTCGTCGCCTCACCTTCGACCCCATCCGTCGTCCTCAGCGCAGGCACCGACGGCATCGACGGCACCAGCCCCGCATCTGAAAATCCCGTGGCTGGAGCCATCCCCATTTCTGGAGCCATCCCCGTGGCTGGAGCCATTGTGGACGCGCAGACGCTGAACCGCGCCAGCATACAGGGCCTTGACCCTGACGCCGCGCTGCGCAACTGCAACACCTGGCCGCTCTTCCGCGCGCTTGGCGACTCCCTCGTCACCGGGGCCACCGGCAACAACCTTCGCGACCTGCGCCTGCTACTCGCCGCACCTGAGTGCGTAAAAAAAACGCGGTGACCGCTCGGCCACCGCAATGCTCTCTGCTTTGTTGTTTTTCAGCAGACACGCAGGAGACGTCGCCGTCTCCCGGCACCTGCTTTTGCCTGATCGTGCAGTCAGACAAACTCAATAGCACAAATGAATTCACAGCGCAG
>JAJZHE010000164.1 GCA_021804655.1 Acidobacteriota bacterium | reverse complement strand
GGCATTCTGGAGATGCTGTTGCCGGAGTTTCACGGCATCGACGCGCTAGTGATTCGCGACAGCTATCACCGCTACACGGTGGACGAACACACATTCCTGACCATCGACAATGTGCATGGACTGCGCCGCCCGGTGCAGGACTACGAACAGCGGCTGGGCACATTACTGCCAGAGCTGGAACGGCTGGACCTGCTGCTGCTTTCGCTGCTGCTGCACGACACCGGAAAGGCCAGGCGCACGGGCGATCATACGGTGCAGTCCGTCGAGATGTCAGAAAGTTTTCTTGCCCGGCTGGACTTCGATCCAGAGGAACGCGAGACAGTGCGCAAGCTGATCCGCATGCACCTGGAAATGTCGAATGCCCTGCGCCGCGACATCTTCGATGTGGACAATGCGCGTCGGCTGGCGGAAAAAGTGGGCAGCCCACAACTGCTGCGCATGCTCACGCTGATGACCTACGCAGATATTAAAGCCGTTCATCCGGATGCCCTGACTCCATGGAAAGCTGAGAATCTGTGGCAGCTTTATATGGCAACGGCGAATTTCATGGATCGCTCAGTGGATGAGGTGCGCTATCACGCAGACGTAGATCCGACCCTTCTGTTTCGCATCGGCGCCATGGTAACCGGCGCGGGAGCAGGCAAGAAGCTGGACCACGGTGTGGCCATTCGACAGTTTCTGGAGGGTCTGCCGCAACGCTATCTGCAAACGCGTCTTCCGGAGCAGATTTGTAATCACTACCTGATGGCGACAAGGCTGGACACAGACCCGGTTCAGATCGAGCTGCGACCGCATCGACAACTTGTGGAGCTGACGGTGATTGCCAGAGATCGCCGTAGGCTCTTTGCTGATGTGGCTGGAGCGCTGGCCGCCTGGGGCATGAATATCGTGAAAGCCGACGCCTTTGCCAACGATGCCGGCGTGATTGTAGACAGCTTTCACTTCACCGACACCTATCGAACCTTCGAGCTGAATCCAACGGAAAAAGATCGCTTTCTGCACAATGTCCGCGAGATTCTGGAGCAGCGCGCCTCCGTGGAACAACTGCTGGCCAGTCGCAGAAACGCGGGACGAGCCGGAAGCGTGAGGATCGTGACCAAGACGCGGCTGAGTTTCGACTCGGAGTCTTCGCAACACTCCACGCTGCTGCAAGTGGTGGCGCAGGATTCGCCTGGATTGCTTCGTCGAATCGCTCTGCTACTGCACGAGTTTGACTGCAATATCGAGGTGGCGCTGATTGACACCGAAGGCGAGACGGCGATCGACGTTTTTTACCTGACGCATGAGGGCGGCAAACTCAGCGAAGAGATGCAGTCCAAACTGGCCATCCGGATACAGGCTGCGTTGGAGTAGGTGCTGTATTCGGCAAAGACCGATGATGCGCAGTACACGCTCATCGCTGCGGCAACGATCCGTAGTCGATGCGATCTGCAAAATCGCTCCAGACATGAAAAGCGGCCAGCGCTTCCTGCTGAAGCATCCCGGTCACCGGTAGAGTTCGCACACTTGCAGGCAATGTAAATTCGCGATACAAAGCCGCATCGCCAAATCCCGCCTGTGCGGCATCCTGCTGCGTTGCGCCAAAGACAACTCGGTCGATCTGCGCCCAGTAACAGGCGGACAAACACATCGGACATGGCTCACAACTGGTGTAGAGCGTGCAGCCACGCAGCAGAAAATCTCCCGCTCTGCGGCAAGCGTCGCGAATCGCATTCACCTCACCATGCGCGGTTGCGTCCAGCGTCCGCGTAACGGAGTTTGCTCCTTCGCCGATGATCGCGCCATTCCGCACAATGACTGCGGCAAACGGGCCACCCGCGCCAGTGTGGACATTCTCCACTGCAAGCGCGATGGCGCGCCGCAGAAACTCTGCATCGGTTTGCATGGACGATCTCTCCGTAACGATGTGTGACCAGCAGAAAAACGGATGCCTGCGCTCAAGGACACAGGCATCAGTTTATGCCATGGCAGCAGGTTCATTGCCCACCGGAAGGCGAGGGATTCGCCCACCTGGCGGCTGCGCAAAGACCAGGGGAAGCGCGGCGGCAAGCACCTCTTCCACGCGACTGACGTAGTGGATGGTGACGCCATCAAGCTGCCCTGCATTCAGGTCTTCGTCTACATCCTGACGATTTTCCGCAGGCAGGATGATGTGTTGGACACCGGCGCGCCGCGCTGCCAGAAACTTTTCCTTGATGCCGCCCACCGGCAGCACGTTTCCGCTGAGCGTGATCTCGCCGGTCATGGCGGTGAAGGGACGCACCGGCGTGTTGGTGAGCAGTGAAACCAAGGTCGTGACCATGGTCACGCCCGCCGAGGGTCCATCCTTCGGAATGGCCCCTGCCGGAACATGAATGTGCAGGTCGATGGACGAGGTGAAGTCTTCCTCGATGCCAACCATGGATGCGTTGGAGCGAACCCAGGTGAGCGCAGCCTGCATGGACTCCTGCATCACGTCGCCAATCTGCCCGGTCATGGTAAAGCCGCCCTTGCCCTTCATCTTGTTCGCTTCAACAAAGAGCACATCACCACCGGCTGGCGTCCAGGCCAGTCCAACGGCGACGCCTGGACGCTGTGTGCGTTCGAAGATTTCGCTGTCTACGCGCACTTGCTGGCCGCCAAGGAACTCCAGCAAAATTTCGCTTGTGATCGTGAGCATTTCGTCTCTGCCTTCGACGATGCGACGCGCCTGCTTCCGACAGACCGTGCCGATCACCTGCTCCAGTTTGCGCACTCCCGCCTCGCGCGTGTAATGGCGAACCAGGTGTCGCACGGCGTCCTCAGGAAACTCAATCTGGTCGCCGCGAATGCCGTTGGCCTCAATCTGTCGCGGGATGAGGTAGTTGAAGGCGATATGAACTTTTTCTTCTTCGCTGTAGCCTTGAAGCGGAATGATCTCCATGCGGTCCAGCAGCGGCTCGGGAATGGGGTCGAGCATGTTGGCGGTACAGATGAAAAGAACCTTCGAGAGATCGAATGGAACGTCCAGGTAATTGTCGCGAAAGGTTGCGTTCTGCTCCGGATCGAGCGTCTCCAGCAGGGCCGCAGACGGATCTCCGCGAAAATCGCGGCCCAGTTTGTCGATCTCGTCGAGCATCATGACCGGGTCATTGACCTCAGCGCGACGGATGGACTGCATGATCTGGCCCGGCAGCGCGCCGACATAGGTGCGGCGATGACCGCGAATCTCCGCTTCATCGTGCATGCCGCCCAGCGAGACACGCTGGAATTTGCGTCCAAGCGCGCGCGCAATCGAACGGCCAAGCGAGGTTTTGCCAACACCCGGAGGTCCGACAAAGCACAGGATCGGTCCTTTCATATCGGGCTTCAATTGCAGGACGCTGAGGTAGTCCAGAATCCGATCCTTCACTTTTTTCAGGCCATAGTGATCGGCATCCAGAATCTGGCGCGCGTAAGCAAGATCGATTTTAGTGCCAGAACTTTGACTCCACGGCAAAGAAGCCAGCCACTCGACGTAGTTGCGCAGCATCGCCGTATCCGCGGCCATGGGAGACATACGCGCAAGGCGATTCAACTCTTTGTCGGCTTCCTTGCGAACATCCGGCGGCATTCCCGCTGCCTCAATTTTCTGACGCAGCTCTTCAATGTCGCGCTGGCTCTCGTCGGCCTCACCCAGTTCCTTTTGAATCGCCTTCATCTGCTCGCGCAGATAGTAGTCGCGCTGGGACTGCTGCACCTGATCCTGCACTTCATTCTGAATTCTGGAGCGAAGCTGCTGGACCTCCAGCTCTTTCGCCAGGAGCTGGTTGACGCGCTCCAGTCGCTGGCTGGCAGTGTTCAACTCCAGCAACCCCTGCTTGTCAGATGTGGTCAAAAAGGGCAGCGAAGCCGCTATAAAGTCAGCAACACGGCCTGGCTCCTCAATATTTGCAGAGATCGTTTGCAGCTCATCAGAGAGCGTAGGAGAGGCTGCGACAATCTGCTGGAACTGCGCAACGGCGTTTCGCTGCAACGCCTGCACCTCCATGTCCGGCTGTGTTGAGTCAAAAGCCAACTCCGGAACGATTTCTATCGCCGCCAACAGAAATGGCTCGATCTGTGTGATACGCCGCAGACGCACGCGCTCTGTGCCTTCAGTAAAAACAAAGCGGCTCTGGTTGGGCATCTTGACGACCTTGTGCACCGTCGCCAACGTTCCCCACTCGTGCAGGTCTTCCGGCTGCGGGGAGTCTACCCGCGGATCTCGCTGGGCGACAACGACAATCGTGCGGTTATCTCCCAACGATTCAATCAGATGAATGGAACTTTCACGGCCAACGGTCAGGGGCAGCACGGCATGGGGGAAAAGTACTGTATCCCGAACAGGAAGAACCGGATAAACCCTGGGATCGCTGCCAGCCTGGCTTCTCTCGTCGGAGCGGTCGGATTGTCGATTACCAGTGAGACTAAACATTGAGCGTCCTCGTATCAGCTTTTCTTATTAGACATTTTCAATCTTGCGAAAGATTCAAAATGCAGAGTGGCTCCTGGATCGATGCTCTCGCCTGGCAGCAGGAGTCCCCATGAAAAGCGATACGGAACCTGGAAGGAATGGTTCCGTCGGAACACGGGATGGAATCTGCGCAGTCATCTCAGGTTCATGCTTACGCTGAGGTTATCGGCGAGCCGAAGGATGGCTTGAGGGAATGTTTGACTGGATTCAAACGCGTGGCGTTTCTTCCAGTACCGCTTCACGATAGAGTCCCAATTCGCGAACCATCGAGCAGTGCGAACGAAGCGCGGCGATTGCGGCTTCAGCAGCAGCAGGATGCGTCAGTTGGCAATCAACATAAAAGATGTATTCCCATGGGCGTCCGTGGACGGGACGAGATTCGATCTTGGTGAGATTGGTTCCCTGTGCGGCAAGCTGCTGCAATGCAGCGACCAGGGTCCCCGGACGATTCTCCACGGAGAATGCCAGGCTCAGTTTGTTCGCATCGACGATGAGAGGCGCATCACTCCGTCGCCGAAGATGAAAAAAACGCGTGTAATTTTCAGGATTGTCTTCGATGCCTGCGACCAGGATGGAAGCGCCGTAGTGTTGGGCCGCGTGACTGCTCGCGATCGCGGCAGCGGAACGGTTCCCGGTTTCGACAAGATGTTTGACGCTGCCTGCGGTGTCATAGAAAGCGCAGGGTTGCATGCTCGGACGTGCGGCGAAGAACTGTCGGCACTGCGCCAGCGCAACCGGATGGGAGTAAACGGTGTTAACCTCCGACTCAACCACCCCGGGCAGTGCGATTAAATTATGACGGATGCGCATCAGAGCCTCATCCACAATCACCAAATCGTGCTTGAGCAGCAGATCAAAGTGCTCAATGACCGAGCCGGCGAGGCTGTTTTCGATGGGAACCACTGCGGCATCCACCCGTCCGACGGAGAGCGCGGAGAAGACATCCGCAGAAAGCGAACACGGGACGATGGACGCTGCTGACACCAGCCGCAGAGCAGCTTCATGGCTGAAAGCGCCAATCTCTCCTTGAATTGCAACCTGAGTCAAAGTTTCTCCGGCTTGAGTGGAATATGCGCGGATGTGAGGCGCCTGGGCAACTCTTCATCATACCGT
>JAJZHE010000032.1 GCA_021804655.1 Acidobacteriota bacterium | reverse complement strand
CTTGCCCGCTGGTGTGCACTGCTGGACTGGATCGCGTAATCCACTCCCGCAGGACTCGCTCCGGCAGAACTCACTCCGGCAGGAGATCGGCGAAGACAAATCCGTCGCGCTCGACCACTTCTCCGGAGCGAATGGCGATGGACGATGAAAACGCGGGCGACGCATACACAAAGCTGTGAAACTCCCCGTTCTCCCCACATGGATCAACCTCGCTCGGAAGCGCGCGAAGCAATTCGCCGTCAAAATCCCGCCCAGCGAAGCCGCGCTCCAGCTTGCGCGGGTCCACGCAGGTCAGCCGCGCCTTCACGCCCGCAGCAATCATCTGCTCGGCCAGCGCGCGCGTCGGCACATCCCACAGCGGAAAGATCGGCTCCAGGCCGGTTCCGGCCAGTTGCCGCTCGCGATAAGCGCGCACATCGCGTAGATAGAGGTCGCCAAAGGCCACCTGCTCCACGCCAGCGTCCAGCGCGCGTTGACATGCCTCCGCCATCAACGCTTCATACTGCTCGTTGGAGCACGGCCACGGCAACTCCACCTCCCACAGCGGAAGCCCGGCACGCTCTGCCTGCATCCGGACCAGAGAGCGCCGCACCGCGTGCATCGCCACGCGATCCATCGCGTGGTTGAAGGTCGTCAACAGGGCCACCAGCTCCACCTCGTCCTGCTCTCGGAGCACGTGCAGCGCCCACGCGCTGTCCTTGCCGCTGCTCCAGCTCAGCAACACCTTCTTTTTCACGCTCACAGCCATCGCCAGTGCACTCCCTCCGTCGGTTTTTCTGTGACGACTCCGTGCAACATCTCGGCCAGAATCTCCGCCGTCTCGACGACGGTCATCCCAGATCGGTTGAAGTAGCGATTGCCGTCAGCAAACGCCACGCGTCGGCTGCGCACCGCGCGCAGCTCGCTCCATCCGGAATGCGCCGTCAACACGGGCAGTTCGCGCTGGGCACGTTCCAGGTCGTAACCGCATGGCGCGATGATGAGCACCTCGGGATCCGCTTCCAGAACCTGCTCCCAGGGAATCGCCTGCGAATGCTCACCCTTGCGCCCCAGCAGCAGTTGGCCGTTCGCGGCCTCAACCAGCTCCGGCCCCCAGTTGCCCATGGCAAAGACGGGATCGGTCCACTCCAGGACGACAACCGTCGGCGCCTGGCAACCCGCGCAGCGCTCGCTCACGCGTTGCAGCCGCGTGCGCTCGGCTCTCACCAACACCTGCCCGCGCTCCGGCACGCCCAGTGCCGCGGCCACGCGCGTCATTCCGTCGAAGATGCCTTCCAGCGTGCCGGCCGTCAGCGCCATCACCTGCGCTTCGGGCGTACTGCATCCAGAGCGCGCCACATCGCCCGGTGTCACAGCGCAGACCTCGCAGTGCTCCTGCGCAAAGAGAATCTCCGCGCCGAGTGCGTCGATCTCCGCCGCGTCGATGCGATAGAGCGGTTCGCCTGCTTCCACGCGCCGCCGCACTTCCCGGTCAATCTCCAGGCTCGTCCCCGTCACGTCAAAGGCTGGAGCGCTGACCGTGGGCAGCCTGCGCACCCACTCCGGCCAGTCGCACTCATGGGAGCGGGCCACCAGACACTCGCCCATTCCCAGCGCGCAGACAATCTCGGTCGCACTGGCCAGCAGGCTCACCACGCGCGGATGCCGCCTGTCAGTCGCAGCGTATTCTGGAATCACTTGTTCCACGGAGACCTGCTGCATGACCATCCTCGACGAAAAGCGCGACGAACTGGAACGCTATGAATTCATGATGGGCGTCGAGCGCGGACGCCTCGCCGTCGCCCTCGACCTGCTCACGGACGCGCTCATCCTCACCGGCCAGCACGGCGTCTACTGCGTCTCCAACCGAAACCCAGCCGCGCCCAGACTCGATCTGCAAGCTGTCCTGGAAGGCATCAACGGAGCTAAATCGCTGATTCAGTCCGTGATGGCTTCGTTGGCCACGCCACCGGGTGAACCCATCGCTCCGCCCACCCAATCCTGGCCGTGATTGTTGATTGAATCGACATCGATGCCCTGTGGCCCGGCTTTTGCCGGAACCACAGGGCCTTGTATCACTTCTCTACGGTGACTGGAACGGACAAGTCGAGGTCGGCCCATCGGATGTGAAGCATGGTCATCGAGCCTTTGGTGTGGTCAAAATCGATCACCATCTTCTCCACGGACTTGGCGTTTTTGCCCACTTTCAGGTCCACTCGTCCCAGGTCCTGATTCGCGTTATACACCGTGCCCCACTGGCCAGTCTGCTTGTTCACGATCAGCTTCCAGGCGTCTGCGCCCGGCATGGAATAGAGAGTGTAGGTTCCAGCAGGCACAGACAGCGTACCAATCTTCAGATTCGCCGAGGTCTTCAGCGTCGTCGCCGCATTCGCGCCTGTCCGCCACACCACTCCATAGGGCACCAGCCCGCCAAAAATCTTGCGTCCGCGCATCGACGGCGCGCTGTAGTCGATGGTGATCGACGCGCCAGCCACCATTGCCACGGCCTTCGCCGGCGGACTCAACGGCGGCTGTTTTGTCTTCGTGTGGGCTTGCATGCCGCCCATCTCGCTGCCCATCTGCGCCACGGCCGGCGCCATCGTCATCGCCGCCCCCACTGCTGCAACCGCCAACATCTTTGCCAGTTTCCGCATTTTTCGATTCCCTCGTCCAAAGATTGAGATTGCCTTCCGAGCACCATCATACGCGCGCACTCGCAACTCATAGTATCCTGTTGACAGGGCACCCGTAGCTCAGTTGGATAGAGCGAACGCCTCCGAAGCGTTAGGTCGCACGTTCGAATCGTGCCGGGTGCACCATCCCATCCCTTCATTCCACCCTGCAATCTTTCTCTTGTCTTTGTCTTCCGAGCCGAGCATACTGGGTGGGCCATGTCCACGCCACCTGAGGCCAATCCAACTGCTTCTGTTTTGCGGGACGACGCGCCCACCGTCTGCGCGATCAGCATTCTTGCAGCCATGCTCACCACCATGCTGCATGAAGGGGTGGGGCACGCGGCAGTGGCCATGGCAACGCTGCACGCCTCGGGCACGCTGACATCGCTGGCGTGGTCGAGCGAGCGGGATAGCCGACTTGTGCTTGCAGGCGGCACGCTCGTCAACCTGGCCTCGGGGCTGGTCTTCTGGCTTCTGCTCCGGACCACACATGCGCGACCCACGCTGCGCTTTTTCCTGCTGCTCTCGATGGCCTTCAACCTGCTGACCGGGACCGGCTACTTTTTCTTTTCCGGGGTCAGCAACTTTGGGGACTGGGCCGGCTTCATCGAGGGTCTTCACCCCTACTGGCTGTGGCGCGTGGGGCTTGTCCTGCTCGGGATACTCTCTTATTACGGAGCCATCCGGCTGATCGGCACGAGCCTGGTTCGAGGAATGGGCGTTTCTTTGGCCGAGGTTGCCCGTTTCCGACGCCTCACCTGGGCACCCTATCTCGCTGCAATCGTGATCGACTGCGTTGCAGGACTCTTCAATCCCCTCGGGATTCAGTATGTGCTTCTCTCCGCATTTGCCGCGAGCGCGGGCGGGCATAGCGGCATGGTCTGGATGTACCACTACATCCCCAAGAGCACTCGGCCCGGGCCGCCGCAGATGATCCCCCGGAGCTATCTCTGGATCGCCGCCGCCGTCGCGCTGGGCCTGGTTTTCATCGTCGTCTTCGGCCCGGGAGTTCGCCTGCCGCGCTGAGTCGCCTCGGGGGATGCGAGCCATTGTGTCTGACTCCCCGGATCGCGGGAAGATCGGAGTGCATGGAGTCCATCGCATTACACTGGAAAGTGAGCCGAAGCGCGACGGCAGCGCAGACGCGATGAAGGAAGCGATGCACTTGAACATGATGCACATCACATTGGAACAAATTCTCTGGGCACTCGTCCTCGCCGCCCATCTGGTACTGCTCGTCGTCCTGCTGGGCCGCGATCGAACGCGCCGTTTTTCCTGGTTCACCGCGCTCACCATGCTCTCCACGGTGCGCCTGCTGGCGGACCATCTGCTGGAGGGCAAACTCTCCACCTATGGGTTTTACTGGCAAAGCTATGCGTTGCTGATCGCCGCTTCGATCTTTCTGTTCGGCGTGCTGATTGAACTGTCTCGGCTCACCTTTGGCCGCGGTTGCACCACCGGGAAACCGCTCAGCCCGCTGGCCTGGCAGGGATGGACATTTCTTCTGCTGGCTGTTGCCTTCACGGCGCTCATCCTGTGGGGACCGTGGCCGGACATGAAAGCCATGCAAGCCAACCGCCAGGCTTATCCGCTGCTGATCACGGTCGTGGTCGCGCTCAAATCCGAGCTTTTCACCAGCATGCTGGCGATTCTGACGGGCCTCATGATGATGCTCTTTGGAGGTCGTTTCGGAAGCGGCTTCAGGAGCCACGCGGTTCAGATTGTCATCGGCCTCTCGACCGTCGCCGTCGCTCGCCTCACCGTCGAGGGCATCACAGACACCATCAAGGTCACACACAAGATCACCAACCGGGCGGACTACCAGCACATTCTCCAGCTTTATACCCGGTTGGATAACGCTCGCCTCGTCATCTGGCTGCTGGCGATTCTGTGGTGGATTTATGCACTCTGGAGGGATGAGCCAGGGGCGACGGCTCAAGCATCCGCAACTCTCGCAACCGATGGTCCAGTGCCAGTGGGGGCACAGCCGGGCGCATCGGTCGAACCGGAAGAGTAAGATTGCCGATTCATCCCGGACGCATCGTGGAAATCGTTGCACGAGGGAGTGACGAAGAACGCGAGTTGTCGGCCAGCAAAAGGATGACTTCCAGAGACGCGGATGGCTGGCAGGCTGTTCCCGCTTCGTTCTCCGATGCTGTTGCCGTGGATGTGCTGGCTCCGTGATGAGATGGCAGACAGCGGAGTGGTATGGTTTCTGGTAAGCGGTCGTCGGACAGTATCGCTGGAGCCTGCATGCATTCCACCATGACTACGTTCGCCGCCATCGACATCGGTTCCAACTCCTGCAGGTTGAAGATTGCGCGCGTGGTCGTGCATCATCTGAAGACGATTCATGAGGATCGCGAGGTCACGCGGCTGGGAGCCAGCGTCTTTCAGGGTGGACTGATCTCACCCGACGCAATGGCTGTCACGCTGAAGGCGCTCAAACGTTTCCAGCGCGCGGTGCAACAGCATGGCGTGGACCAGATTCGTGTGGTGGCGACCGCGGCGATGCGCGATGCGCGCAATGCGGAAGCGTTTCTGACGTGGGCCAAGGCGGAGACGGGCTGGCAGATCGAGATTATCTCCGGACTGGAAGAAGCGCGGCTGATCCATCGCGGGGTCGTCTTCAACGAGCCGAAATCTGCCGGTCGTCTGCTGCTGGTAGATGTGGGCGGCGGCAGTTGCGAGATCACACTGAGCCAGCATCAACGCATCCGGTCCACGGTGAGCCTGCCGCTGGGAGCGGTGCGGCTGACGCAGGAGTTCCTGCCGAGCGACCCGCCCGATGAAGAAGCTCTGACGCGGATGCAGCAGTTCATCACGCGCGAACTGCGGCGCGCACACGCACGCATTGAGCTTTCGCCTGCGGGCGTGCCGCCGATGGTGATTGCGACCTCCGGCACGGCGGCCGCGCTGGCTGAGGCACACACTATTCTGCCGGAAAAAAATCGCCGGACGGAGAAGCCAGGCAAGCGATCGTCTGGCCGCCTATCCCGTGCGAATCAGGTATCGACGGCCGAAGTACGGCAGCTTGCCCGCCGCCTGCGCAGAATGACGCTTCCGGAGCGGATCGCCGTGCCTGGCATCGGCGTACGGCGCGCGGAGATCATCGTAGCCGGAGCATGGGTCTATGCCACGCTGCTGGAGTCCTTTCACCTGACCGGATTTCGATACTCGTCGATGGGCCTTCGCGACGGCATTCTGGCGCAGATGCTGGCTGAACACGATGAACGCGCCGTGACCCATGAGCAGTTTGAGCAGGAGCGCTGGGAGAGCGTGCAGGCCACGGCGATTCGCTATGGGGTGAATCTTCGCCAGGTGGAGCCGGTGCGCGCGCATGCCGAGCAGCTTTTTGACGATCTTGCTTCCCTGCATAAACTTCCTGCCGAGTATCGGACGTGGCTTGCTGCGGCTGCCGTGCTCAGCGAAACGGGCAAGTTCCTGAATCACCAGGGGCATCACCGGCACTCGCAGTACATCATTGCCGCGTCTGAGATCTACGGCTTCAGCCAGCACCAGCGCACGCTCGTCTCCGCAATTGCGCGCTACCTGGGCAAATCACGCCCCCAGCCGGATGATCGCGCCATGCGCAACCTGACGGCTGAAGATCACGAACCGGTCCGGCGAGCCGTGGTGCTGCTGCGGTTGGCCATTGCGCTCAACCAGGATCGTGCCTCGGATGTGATGCGGTTTTCCGGACAGGTCTATCCGAAGCGTGTCTTGCTGGAGCTGGAGCCGGGCCGCACAGGAGCCGAACTGGAGATGTGGTCGCTGCGCAAGGAAGCAGCTTACTTCCGCGAAGTCTTCGGGCGCGAGCTTTTCGTGACGCTGGTGTAAATCGTCCGCGCCAGTCGCGGGTCAATGAGCCACTGAAGCTGCGGCGGCCTCCGGGTCATATCCACGCGGGCAATGGCGCCCTTGCGCAGACGCAGCGCCGCGCCGCCGTTGCCGGTCAACAGTTTGCCCAGAAAGAGTTGCAGATTGGGATTGTGCCCGACGATCAGAACGCCTTCGCAGCTTTCTAATTGCTGAAGCAGATCATGAAATGCGGTAAATTCCGCCTCTGGGGCCAGTGCTGCGGAGACGACAACCGGCTGCTCAAAGCCAATCTCGGTGGCCACAAACTGCGCTGTCTGGAGCGAGCGCTTGAGTGGGCTGGAGACGATGGCGTCCACCTGCACCTTCATGGCGCCGAGCACGCCGGCCATCAGCATGCACTGCTGCTTGCCCTCTTTGATCAGGCCGCGCCGTGCGTCGAGTTGAGGATTTGGCTTGCGTACGCCGGCATTGGCGTGGCGCATGACGTAGAGATTCATAGCTGGTCGGTCGCCGTGGATCAGCGAAGTACTCTTCGATTTTAACATTTCTGTAACAATTGCAGCCGATGAGTTCCTCCTCGGGTTTCATCGGCAGAAAATGCGCCAACTTTTACCTGGTCCCATTCAGGATGGGGCTGAATTTTGGGCGGAAATATCGCAGTGTGCGATTTTTTGCGGTGTTGGTCAGGAGATTCCGCGCTGGTGGGAAGTGGAGCCGACGGCCGGAGTTGAACCGGCGACCTACTGATTACGAATCAGTTGCTCTACCAACTGAGCTACGTCGGCCAGCGCCAGCCTCGATTCTACAAGGCTTGCTTGCACAGGTAAAGACCGCGGAGCTTATTCCTGGATTCACAACAGCACAGACCCGGGGATGGATACGTCTGGAGCAGTCCATACTGCCGGTGAAAGGAGAAAATCGGGAGAGCTGCTGCGCTCCGCAGCAACCCTTCCCGCAAAGAAGCAGCTTCGGCAGAGGCAAGGCCACCGACGCGGCATGGTCTCAGCTTAGGATGACGGCGGGAGCGTGTCAAGGGAAGGGGATGTTCAAGTCAAGCTATTTATAATGTGATAGATAGATATTTTCTGAAGGAAAGATAGAGGGTCTTCCAAAGGAGTTTCTTCACCGGGATTTCCCCTGTTTCCGGAGGGTTTTCTTGCCGGTTCTGTCGGTTTTTTGGGGCCGTGCGCTCAGTGCAGATCAAGCCGCGTGAATTCTTCGTCAAAAACAGTGGAAGCGGGTTTGCCCTGTGCCAAGCGGAGCATTGCGCGTCCGCCGCCAAGCAACAGCGCCAAGATCAAAGCAGCCGCAAACATGACCGTGACCAGCAGCACAATGCCCAGCAGCAGCTTTGCCGTCTTCTGAATCTCGGTTGGAGCGTCACCACCTGGCAACTTTGAGACGTCGGCTTCATAGTGAACCAGCCCCAGCAACCGGTGCGCGTCATCGGGTACAGCATCTCCGCAGACGACGGCGACGAGCGGACCGCTGCGCTTGACCTCGACCGACCCCGGGGTGGAGTTGGCCAGCGGGGCGGTCCATGGGGATGTAGGTGTATTTCCAGACTTCAGATAGGCGGCAATCTGCTGCTCGACGGCAGCAGCCATCTGCGGAGTTGGGTAATTGATGAGCGTGAGGGTTGCCGGTCCGGAGCGCAAAGCATAGTTCGCCGTAACAACCTCTGCGCCACGGTCAAAGCCGACCAGAGCGGGTGGCAGTACGCCGCCGGAGCCTGCATAGCCGACCGGTCCCAGCGCGTAGTGCGTCGTCTGCGGGTCCAGTGGTCCATCTCCAGGGACATTGGGCAGGTCAGCCACAACAGGTGGCGCGAGCGATTTGTCCGTGGCTGGTTGCGGCAGGTTTGTGGCCAGTTCTCGCAGGTCTGCCGCGGTCATTGCGGAGACATGCGAGACAGTCGTGTCGACGAACGTCTCCCCCTGCCAGAAAAGAATGCGTGTGTGGTCCGAAGCAGCGCCGGTTCCGATCTCTTCCCTGGGCCAACCCGAGTGACGATAGAAGGTGTACGCGCCGTACGCACCGGTGGCGTCGCCGAAGCGCAGCGCGCGGACTGTCATCGTCTCGCCGCCACGCTTGTAGGTGGCTGTTGCGCCGTCTGTAAAGCCGTATTCGGTGAGCGCAGCGGCGTTGGCGGCGTCGGCCTGCGGTGCGCTGGTGATCGGCAAGATAGCGCCGGAGCGTCTCCAGCCTGCAAAGTTCTCGGGCAGGAACGGAACGGATGCAGCGGTCTTTGCAGTCGAAGACGGAGCTGCTGTGGGCAGTGCCGGTTTCGCCGCGGTGACCATCCGCTGGCTGACGACTGGGATGGCGCCTGCGCCAGATGCCAGCAGTGAAGCCGCCAGCCATGCTCCTGCCAACCGATGTCCGAACACACTCATGCACTCTCAGCCTATACCGTTTTTGCGGTGTCTGTCAGTGAACATCTGCTCGGCAGCAGACGCGCTATCATGCAGGTCAGGAGGATTTCCCATGACCACTGCAAAACTGTTGATGCTGGTTGGCGATTTCGTGGAAGACTACGAAGTTATGGTGCCGTTTCAAGCACTCCAGATGGTTGGCCACACGGTCCATGCCGTCTGTCCGGGCAAATCAGCCGGGGATCGAGTTCGCACGGCGATCCACGATTTTGAGGGCGACCAGACGTACAGCGAAAAGCCGGGACACAACTTCGCCTTGAATGCGGACTTCGCTGCGGTCGATCCAGCGCAGTATGACGGCCTTGTGATTCCGGGCGGTCGCGCGCCGGAGTATCTGCGGCTGAACGATCAGGTGCTGGCGATGGTTCGTCATTTTGCCCAGGCCGACAAGCCGATCGCCTCCATCTGTCATGGTGCGCAGATTCTGGCTGCGGCCAACGTCATCCGCGGGCGCGAGGTCAGCGCGTATCCAGCCTGCTCGCCGGAGGTGGTGCTGGCCGGAGGTCGTTTTGCCGCGATTTCCGTTACGGACGCGATTGTCGATGGCAAGCTGGTGACGGCACCCGCGTGGCCGGCACATCCGACCTGGCTGGCAAAGTTTCAGCAGGTGCTGCTGTCTCATCTGGCGTCGCAGGGAGCCGCCGTTGCCGTCTGAGGGCAATCCGCTGGTGAGGCTGTGGCGCATCCTTTGGCTGCGCGTGGCACTGTTCGCGCTGGTTGGGGTGGCGGCGATTATCTTCGCGGTGGGCCTGTGGACGACGCGTCATGCGGAGCCGATCGTGCGCGCCAGCATCCTGAACGCGCTTCAGCAGCACTTCCGCTCGCGTGTGGAGATGGATGGCTTTCACTTCACGTTTCTTCATCCGTCCTTGACCGGTGGCACGGCGGAGGCCGAGATCGATGGCGTGCGCATCTGGCTGCCAGAACCGGACTCGCCGCAGCAAATCGCACGGCAGGGAACGGTGCAGGAGACGCCCGGGTTTGCACAGCCTGGGTTTGCACAGCCCTGGTTTGCGCAGCCGTGGATTTCGGTTCGGCATCTTCGCTTTACCGCTTCGCTCAGCATTCTGGACGGGAGACCGCTGCGGCTGAGCAACGTTCAGGTGGATGGAGTTCGGCTGCTGATTCCGCCGAAGGGCTATCGTCCGCGCCTGGTAGCAGCGCAGCCGGATTCATCCAATCCAGCTCCACCCAGCCCTGCTCCGACCAGTCGGCTGCATACTCCGAGCGTTGTCGTGGATCAGATTACCTGCAGCGATGTTTTCCTGGAGATGGAGCGGATGCCTGCCCTGAACGCTGCAACGGCGAGTATGGGCAAAACAGCCGCCAAACCATCCGCAGGAACGCCGCTGCTCACTGCGCAGCCATCCTCCGGCAAGCCGATGCGGACAGGAGAGCAGCCGCCGCAGCCAACGAAACAGCCGCTCCAATTTCAGATTGCCAGCCTGATTCTAAATCCCGGGCAACGAAGTGCGCCGATCCGGTTCCGACTGCGGATGACCAATCCTCGCCCTGTTGGCTTGATTCTGGCCACGGGTGAACTCGGCCCCTGGACGATGCCCGAGCCGGAAAGCAGATTTGATCCTGGAGCGCTCCCGATTCGCGGCAGCTACCGTTTTGAGCACGCCGACCTCGCCACTTTCCGCGGCATCGGAGGCATACTCACCTCGACGGGCAATTTCACCGGAATCCTGAGACAGGTTCAGGTCGATGGCCAGGCGGACACACCGGATTTTCGTCTGACGCGCCACGAGGTGGTTCCGGCGGCATCGGTGGGTCTGCACCTCTGGACGCGCTTCTCTGCAACGGTCGATGGCACCAACGGAGACACCGTTCTGCATACGGTGGAAGCGACCCTGGGAGAGACGCACATGTGGGCAAGCGGACAGATACGACGCGTTGAATATATGCGCGCTGCAACGGAAGCAGGGGCTGCGCAGCCCGCCATCGGACACGACATTCAGCTCCGCGTGCGCGTGGATCACGGACAGATCGCGGATCTGCTTCAGGTGGCGACTGCGAATCCCTCGCCGCTGGTGACCGGCGCGGTTACGCTGACAAATGTGCTTCACCTGCCGCCGGGTGAAGAGTCTTTTCGCGATCGTCTTGCACTTGATGGCCAGCTTGATGCCACAGGGGTTCGCTTCACCAGCGACGAGATTGAGCGCAAACTGACGCAACTCAGCCTGCGCGGCCAGGGCCATCCCGAGGCGTTACATCAGGGTCAGATTGCGCCAGTTACCTCTACTATGTCGGGTCACTTCGCCCTGGCAGGCAGCGTGCTTGCGCTGCCTGATCTCGTATATCAGGTTCCGGGTGCGGAGATTCACCTGCATGGCACATATGCTCTGGAGGGCGGCGCGCTGGACTTCAACGGCGACGCGCGCACACAGGCAGCGCTTTCTCAGATGGTCGGTGGGTGGAAGGGGATGCTGCTCAGACCGATGAACCGCATCTTTGCCAAGAATGGTGCGGGAACGGATGTTCCGATTCGCCTGACGGGCACACGCGCCGAACCGCACATCGCCATCGATTTCAGTCAGATTGGCAAACCCGGATCGGCGGATGTCGGCAAGCCAGAGAACAATCCGTGAAGCGAAGGCGATGCCAGGACAAAACCGTATACAAACAAGCAGCAAATGCATTAACGTTGGCTGGTCAGCCTGTTGCCCACTCCTCATGCGGTGAAAGCCGCACCGGGCAGCACGCGACACATCTCGGAGGGAATAGAAAGATGAAACGCATATCTGGTACAGCGCGGCTGCGCTCCTGGGCTGCGGCTGGGTGCTCGTCCATCCTGGCTACGGCGCTGCTGTTTTCAGCCGCTCCCGCGAGCTTTGGACAAATGTCCGGCAGCTCCAATGCAAACTCTGCTACCTACTCTGCCGCTCAGCAGCGCCTGTTGAACTGGTGGAAGAACGCCGTCGTCTATGAGGTTTATCCGCGCAGTTTTCAGGACTCAAACGGAGACGGAATCGGTGATCTGAACGGGATCACCGAACGGCTGGACTATCTGAGGCAGTTGGGCGTGGACGCCATCTGGCTTTCGCCGATGTATCCTTCGCCGCAGGTTGATTTCGGCTATGACATCTCCGACTACGAAGGGATCGATCCGCAGTACGGAACGATGGCCGACTTCGATCATCTGATCGCCGAAGCCAACAAGCGGCATATCCGCATCATGCTGGACATGGTGATGAATCACTCGTCGGACAAGCATCCGTGGTTTCTGGAATCGCGCAGCTCGCGCACCAACCCGAAGCGCGACTGGTACGTATGGAAGGATGGCAAGGGCGAGACGGCGACCGACCCGGGACAGCCGCCCAACAACTGGCAATCGGCTTTCGGCCACTCCGCCTGGCAGTGGGATCCGACTACACGCCAGTACTACTATCACAAGTTCTATATTCAGCAGCCGGACTTCAACTGGAACAATCCGGAGGTGCAGCAGGCCTTCGACCAGATTCTGAACTTCTGGATGAACAAGGGCGTGGCGGGCTTCCGCTTTGACGCGATTACCACGCTTTTTGAAGACCCGTCGATGACCGACGAAAAGGTGGTGCTCGGCAAGGACGGCAAGCCGAAGATCAACGCCTTTGGCGACCAGGTGGTGGACGGCAAGAAGACCGACAATCTGCCGAAAAACCACGAGGAGATCGCGCACATCCGCAGCGTCATGGACCAGTCTTCGGACGCAACGTTCCCGGGCAAGCGCGTGATGATCGGCGAAACGTATGTGCCGACGATCAAAGACCTGCTGAAGATGTATGGCACCCCGCAGACGCCGGAGTTTGAGCTGCCGATGGACACCCAGATCGGCTTCATCAACAAGCTCAATGTGGCGATGTTTCGCCAGAAGATCAACGACGCGGAGACGCAACTGGATGGCAATGTTCCGCTGCTTGTCTTTGAGAATCACGACAACCCGCGCATCGACGCACGCTATGGCGACGGCGTGCATGACACGGATATCACGCGCGTGATCTCGACGATTCTTTTCGCCACGCGCGGCGCTTCGCTGTTCTACTACGGCAGCGAAATCGGCATGAAGACCACGCCGCCAACGCGCAAGGAAGACGTGCGCGACCCGGTGGGCATCACGGGATGGCCCAAGGAGAAAGGCCGCGATGGCGAGCGGACGCCGATGCAGTGGAATGACTCGGAATATGCGGGATTCTCCACCGTGAAACCGTGGCTTCCGATTCCGCCGAACAAGGCGACGATCAACGTCAAAACCGAGCAGGCGGAGCCGAACTCCATCCTCGCCTGGTACGAATCGCTGATCCGACTGAAGAAGACGAACCCGGCTTTTAGCTCCGGCTCCAACGTGATGCTGGATACGGCAAACACGCAGGTGCTGAGCTGGCTGCGCAAATCTCCAGACGGCGATGCCGTTGTGGTAGCCACCAACTTTACCGCGCAGCCGCAGACGGTGAACCTGAGCGCGGCTTCAGCGGGTGTGACGGGTACGCATCTGACCACGCTGTTGAAGACGCCCGGCTCGGCGGCTCCGACATCGATCACCGCTGTCACGTTGCCGCCGTTTGGGGTGTATATCGGGCAGGTGCAGTAGAGACGGGCGGAAGTGCAAACAGACGCGCGCCGGAGATATTTTCGATCTCCGGCGCGCGTCTGAGCTTTAAGGGCACTCTGAACAATCAGTCCGTTTGTTGACGGGGTGTACGTTCGTTGGTCTGGATGTGTTGGATTGGTGTTTTGGGCGGGTGTTTTCGTGCCTCTTTGCAGTTTTCAGACGCGGCTCTGCGCGGCTACGGCCAGCAGATGTTTGCGTGCGGTGCAGAGGTTGATGAGTGCGCAGGTGTTTTCGAGCCGGTTCAGGTTCTTTTCCAGCCCGCGGAAGCGGACCTTGACGAAGCCGAACTGGAGCTTCATCCCCGCGAAGAGATGCTCCACGCGGGAGCGGGTCTTGCTCTTGATTCGGTTCTCATCCTTGCGTTCCTGGTAGGTCTTCAGCTTGGTCTTCCACAGCCGGTTGATGCGGCTCGTGGCCTTGGGCGCATGTTCGGCGAGCACCGCGCTCTGACCCTGATAGGCCTGATCGCCCCAGACCTCGGTTTCCTCGCCATGCAGCAGCGCAGGCAGCATCTTGCAGTCGGCCATGTTGGCTGCAGTGGCGGCGACCGAGGGGATCAGCCTGGTATCGGCATCCACCCCCACATGGGCCTTCATGCCGAAGTACCACTGCTTGCCCTTGCGTACCTGGTGCATCTCAGGATCGCGCTGGCCGCTCTGGTTATCGGTCGACGAAGGCGCATGCAGGATCGTCGCATCCCAAAGCGCAAGTGGGATGGTGACGGTCGTGATCCTGATCCCGTTCGACTCCAGGTCATGGTTGACCGTGTCCAGCATCTGGCCACACAACTCGTGCTGTTCATGCGATTGCCCTGACGCTCCGCACTGCATCCTCACCGCTGGAACCGCGCCTGTGCGACAATACTTGTGACAGTCTTCCGGCGCAATCCGGAAGCGCGGAGCTTCGGCTCCGGGGAGGAAATCATGGGCGACCTATTTCAACCGACACATCTGCTCATTCTCGGCGTTGTCGTTTTTCTGCTCTTCGGCGCCAAGCGCCTGCCGGAACTCGGCAAAGGACTCGGCGAGGGCCTCAAAGGCTTCAAGGAAGGTATCAAAGGCGTCACCGAGCCAACCGCCGCAGCGGCACAACCCGCCCAGCCGGTCCTGCAACAGCAGCAGATCGCGGCTCCCGTGGCCCCGGCTCCTGCCAGCCAGCAGGTCGCTACTCAGCAGCCCGTCGAACAAAAATAGCCTTTCAAAGCAATCCGGCGCGCAACTCGCGCACCGACTCCGATCACAAGGAAAAACGCCGGGATGGCCCCGGCGTTTTTCCTTGCTCCAACTTTTCCCCGCGCCGTTCCTTTCGCTTCCGCTCTTGAGTTTGCTCTGACTGCTGCTTTTGCCCTTGCATTTTTTGTTGGCCTTCCCGAAGGGAATCTGCTGTTCGCATCACCCTCAACTCCAGCCCCGAAGCGACCAAAGGGCGCGCGGCGGCTGCATGCAAGGCTCACCGGCTCAGCAGCAGAATCGCCATCAGCCCCACTCCCATTCCCAGTTTTTGCCGCCATCCTGGACGCTCGTGCAACAGGACGATGGCCAGCAGAATCGTCACCGCTGGATAGAGGGACGCGATCATCGCACCCACCTCCATCCGGCCTATCCCCGCCGCCAGCATATACGCGCCATTGCCCGCCGCATCCAGCACACCGGCCAGCACGCCCATCCGCCAGAAGCCACGCATCCGGATTCTGCCGCTTGTGAGCCTGTTTCCCGCCTGCGCACTCACCGCCAGCGCCAACAGAATACCCAGCAGGCCGCCAGCCCGTGCCGTCGTCATCGCCCACGCCACGCCGCCCGTCGCGGCCAGCTTCAGCAGCACCAGTTGCACGCCAAATCCCACGCCCGCCAGCGCGCCCATCGCCAGTGCCCGGGGCGTCGTTCCATGTTCGCTGGTCCATGCCGTCAGCGCAATCGCTCCGGCTCCGGCTGCCAACCCGGCCACTTCCGTTGTGCTTGGCCATCCCCGGCTCGCCAGCGCAAACGCCACCGGAACCGCAGCCGTCAACACGCCGGTCAGCGCCGCCGTCACGCCCATCGCGCCGTCCGCCAGCGCGCGATAGAAGATCGCCAGCGACAACGCGCCTTCAAAACCGGCCAGAAGCCCCAGAAGTACAAAATTTATCGAGGGAAACCGCAGCCCCGCCATGCCGCAGACAACCAGCAACACGACCAGCGTCACCAGATGCCCAGCCGCCACCAGCAACAGCGCTGGTGCTCGACGCGCGCCGAGGCCGCCAGCAAAGTCTGACCCGCCCCACAGCGCGGCCGCCGTCAGGCCCAGTTCCACCACTGCCAGCGGCGATGCGCCTGCCATCCGATCAGAACCTGCTCTAGCGGAAGTACTGCGCTGTCGGGTAATAACCCGGCTTCGCTGTCACATCCACATTCGGGCGATCCACACGCACCTCAATCGTGCGATATTTCCCGTCGATCAGCGGCTGATGACTGATATAGCCCAGCGTGTACTGCGTCCGCGCCTCTTCGGCAATATGCATGTAGCTCTTCTCGATCCCGTTCACCGAGCGCTCCGAATCCAGCGATCCGCCTGTCGCCTGCGCATACTTGAACAGAATGTTGTCGTTCATCTGGAACGGCAGGTGGAAGCGGCTCATATATCCCTCCACCCAGCGCGCCGAGTCGCCCACCAGCGTCGCATACACCGCAATCTGGTTCGTCTGCAGATACTTGATGACCTCTTTCGTCGTCGCCTTCGAGCCGTACTCCTTGCCGTCGGAGACCACGTAGATCAGCCTGCGCCGTCCCGGAGGACGCCGCGAAAGACTCGTCGCCGCCAGCAGGATCGCATCGTTCAGCGTGTGAATCTCCTTCGGGATCGTCATGAACTGCGTCCCGCCCGCGCTGCGTCCCACCTGCAGGTTTGGATCGCTGCAATTGCCGTTCGTGCTGATGCTGCATCCCGCCAGAGGACCGGAGTTCACCGGCACTCCCTCGTCGCGCCCCGTCGCCTTGGCCAGCGCCAGCACAGCTTCCAGCCGGTGGCTCTGCGCACCCGTAAATCCCGTCGCCTCCTGCGCGCCGTTGTTATAGGTGAAGACCGCAACCTCGTCATACGGCGTCATCGCGCCCTGGATCGCTCCCAGCGACGCATTCACCTTCGACATCACATCCTGCGTCAGGCTTTGGTCAATCACAAACGCCACCGACAACGGCGCCGGGTCCACCGTAAACAGGCGCAGCGCCTGCCGCTGCCCGTCCTCGTAGACCTGGAAGTTTCGGAACGTCAATCCCGCCACCAGGTTGCCCTTGTTGTCCTTCACCGTCACCGGCACCACCACGAAATTCGTATACGAGCGCAGCGTCGTCACCACTGCCTGATTGCCCTGGCCGGCAGGCGGCAGCTCCGGTGCCGTACGCTGCACACTGTCCAGCCCGCTGCCCGACGATTGCATCGTCGCCGCCGGAGCGCTTGGCTGCGCAGGCTTCTGCTGCGCAGGCTGGGGGGCGGCTGGCTGCTGCGCATCCGGGTCCGGCAAAGCGGGCATGCCCATGCCCGGCGCAATCTGCCCTTTCAGCCCCGACATCGGAGCGGGTGCCGTCGGCGCTGGCGCATCTGGGACATTTGATCCGTTCGTGTTCCCGTTCGTTTGCTGCGCCACCGCCGTCACTCCGGCTGCCATCATCAGCGCACACGCAATTCCTGTTTTCCAACCTAGGCTTCGATCCACGACCCGTCCTTTACGCTTGCCCTTGCTACTGCCTTTGCCCCTGCACTTACTTTTGCCCCTGCACTTACTTTTCTTGTTGGCCTTCCCGAAGGGAATCTGCTTCTTCTTTTGCCCTTCTCGTTGACCTTCCCACAGGGAAACTGCTTCTCGCCTGCGTCCTCCACAGTCGCACTCCGCGACCAAAGGGAGCGCCACCGCGCACACGCGCATCTGCTGCATGCAATGCTCAGATTATCAGATGATGCAACCAGTTCTGAGCGCTGGACCGCTCGATTTCTTCCATCCGCTTCCCACTCCTGACACTCTCCGTCTACTCTCTTAGAATCGGGGAATCAGAAAATGTTGCCTTCTACCCGACTTCGCCTGTTCATTCTCTCCATCGCGCTGCTTTCGCTTGCCGCGCCGTTGCTTCGCGCCCAGCTTGCGCCCTCGCCCGACGCATCGCCTGTCAGCAATGCCCCCGCGCCCGAGGAAGACAACCAGCCCGTCACCACCCTCCACGTCAACGTCAATCTCGTCAGTCTCTACTTCACCGCCAAAAATCAGAACGGTGAACTCGTTTCCCACCTCACCGGCCAGGATTGCAAATTCAGCGAAGACAAAGTCCCGCAGAAGCTCAAATCCTTCCAGGCCGTCACCAACCAGCCGCTCACCCTCGGTCTCCTGCTCGACACCTCCGGCAGCCAGCAGCGCGTTCTTCCGCTCGAACAGCAATTCGGCTCCCAGTTCCTCGACCGCGTCCTCAAGCGCCAGGACGAAGCCTTCCTCGTCAGCTTCGACGTCAACGTCGATCTCCTGCAAGACTTCACCAACAGCCCGCGCGAACTGGAACGCGCCATGAACAAGGCCCAGATCAACATCGGCGGCGGCTCCTACGGCGTGCCCGGCATCGGCGGCGGCCCGGTGCCCACCAGCGGCGCACCCAAAGGAACGCTCCTCTACGACGCCATCGATCAGGTCTCCAACGACAAGCTCAGCATCCAGACCGGGCGCAAAGCCATCATCATCCTCACCGACGGCGAAGACCAGGGCAGCAGCGTCAAGATCGCCGACGCCATCGAAGCCGCGCAGAAGGCCAACGTCATCGTCTACGTCATCCTCATCGCCGACCGCGGCTTCTACAACGGCTTCGGCTACGGCGGCGACTTCGCCATGAAGCGCATTGCCACCGAAACAGGCGGACGCCTCATCGACGTCGGCAACAACGGCAAGAAGCTTGAAGCCGCCTTTCAGCAGATTGAAGACGAGCTGCGCACCCAGTACATCGCCACCTACACCCCCACCAACCAGCACTTCGACAGCGCCTATCGCAAAGTCGCCGTCACCTGCCAGAGCGAACCCTCCGGCGCGGACAAAGCCGAAGACCTCCACCTTCAGATTCGCCAGGGCTACTACGCCATCCCCGCCGACTCCGCCAACTGACGCTCGCCGCTCTGCATCCCGCCGTGTGTGCCGTCTTTTGCCCGTACCCGCTGTTGCCATTCCCGCCTGGCATCCATGAAACACGCTCTAAAAATACGTCGTCCAGGAGCCAAGCACGGTCAGCGCATTGGGCACGCGCGGAGTGATCGCCGGTCCGGCCAGATACGTGACGCCGACCGCCAGAAAATTTCCTGCCGAAGCGTGCATCGCATAGCTTGCGGTGAAGGTCGAGCCGCTGCGCCAAGCAGTTTTTCCCTGGGCCATCAGGTTGTTTGTCTCCAGCCGGCTATAGCTGGTGTGCGAGGCCACAAACGCGAACAGATCGGAGGGCCTGCGCTCGAAGGGAGCTTCCTTGTACGCGCGCGCCTCGTAGTAGCGCGAGTAGGAGTTCAGCGCGTCCGGCACCGTCATGAACGACGCACCGGCATAGACTCCGTGGTCGGGATGTTCCTCGCTTGAACGCTGAAACTGATAATCCATCAGCGCATACGCGCAGTAGTTGCCCGTTTGCGGCTGACCTGTCAACAGGTTCCTGTAGGCCGTCGAGTTGTGTATATATCCCATGCGCAGCCAGGCTTCATGCGCGTCTTTGGCAGCGTTGCGCAGATAGCCCGCTTCGCCGATGGCAACCAGCTTGTCGCCGTGTGGAATGAACCGGAAGCCGGTCGCATTGCGCGCCACTTCCTCCGGTCCGCCGCCAGGGTCAATGCTCCGCTGTGCCGCGGCTTTCAAGTAGGTATGGCTCGGCCCCTGCATGCGCAGCAGTGCGGCAGGTGCAGTCAGCGGAAAGTACGACATGCCGATCTCATACGGCAGCACGGCATAGACGCCCTGGCCGCCCGTAGCCGTCGAGCCGCCAACAAACAGGCCCACAAACTCCAGATTCAATGACACGTAGCCCGCCTTCATCTGCACCCGTGGATTGCCTCCGGCGTGACCCCACGCTTTGTAGGCGTAGAGGTCCCAAAGTTGAAAGGATTTGGGACCGGCAGGATTCCAGCTCACCCAGTTCCAGACGCCACCCACATAAAGCTGCGCCCGGTGCAGGTGAAGCTGGCGCAGATCCGCAACAAAGATCGGCTGCAGCATCGCATCCTCGAAAGGATACTGACCGATATAGGTCTGCTCGTCGGGCGGAACGGGCGCAGCCAGCGTATTCTGCGAGTACTGCTGCTGCGTAATCAGCCGCAGCGTCATCCCGTGGCGATACATCGACTGGCGAAAGCGCGAGTTCACCGGCACGATGCTGTCGGCAAACGACGGCATCGAGGCGTCGCCAGCCACCAGGTTCAGGTCGTCGATCGAGTGCGCCGGCGGCGTAGGCGCGGGCAGGTCAGGACTCGCCGGATCGTCCTGCACGGACTGAGCACTGGCGGCGACACCGAGGACCAGCGCGGCGGCAAATAGAAATCCGGTTGCGAAAAGACCCCGCACGCGACAGCGAAACCAGGGGAACCTCTGGCCGAAATCAGCCTTTGCGATATTGCTCATCGGTCACGTGCTCCGTCCATGCGACAAATTTGCCTTCCCGGCGCTCCTGCATCGCAATGTGGCTCGTGCTCCGATTGCGGCGCGCCGGGGATTGTTCTCCAGTCTCTTCCATCGGCCGCCTGAAACACAATCCCGCCTCGTCTCCAATTCGGTTGCGGATGAAAATCTATCCATCGCCTCCCCTCCCAGTGCCGACCCATCTTGCATTGGTATATGAGCGGGGATGAATTTTGTTTGAGATGGGGGATGGACAATCCCCTGAAGTATTTTGTCGAGTCAGGAGACCCTTGGGTGGAGCGGACGGGGGAGCATCGGTTTGAAGATATTTTGTTTATAGTGCTTGCGGCGGTGTTGAGCGGAGCCGAAAGCTGGAATGAGATTGAGGGCTACGGTAAGGCCAAACATGCATGGTTCAAGGGTTTTCTCACGTTACCGGGCGGTATTCCGTCTCACGACACGTTGAGCCGGGTCATTTCAGCGCTTGATGCGGCAGAGTTGGAAGCGGGCTTCCTGGCTTGGGTGTCTTCGATTGCCAAACTGACTGCGGGCGAAGTGGTGGCCATCGACGGCAAGGCGTAGCGTGGCACGCGCGAGGCGGGCAAAGCGACTCTGGTGCATATGGTTTCAGCCTGGACCGAGACCAATGGGCTGGTGCTGGCACAACGCAAGGTGGATGAAAAATCCAAT
>JAJZHE010000163.1 GCA_021804655.1 Acidobacteriota bacterium | reverse complement strand
GCCCCGATGAGATTGGCGTCAGTATCGGGATCAAGGCCAAGCATAGCCTCGATGCTGCGCTTGGCACACAGCTTCGGGTCTCTACGCTCTGTAGCGACTTCCTTCCATAGCTGGTGCAACGGGGTTGCACGCAGAGAGAGCGCATCCAGGCGGCTGATGACAGCACCGACAAATGCTTCTATGGCACCTTCTAGCGCCTGGACACTGACTATGGACTCAAAGGTATTCAGATACCGTACCGGCGAAAGTTCGGGGCGCATGAAGCTTGCGCTCGCGTCGGAACGGACCGAAACTCGAAAACGATCACTGGCGAAGATGAGCGGAGGCCAGAGATAACCGCCTCCAATGGCTCCGGACTGATGGGACAACTTCCAGTCAAGTCGAGCGGAATCATCGGCAAAACGTTCTCGTTCCGGTTCCAGCGTCAGGCGCCACCAGTTGGAAGCCAGCCAGGTTGCAAACAGATAAGCTGAGACGCGAATCGTCTGGCGTACAGTGTTTGCCTGGCGATCCTGAACTTCTGTTGCACACGAATCGCCGATCCCTACGAACACTTCCGCGTTGGTGCGCGCAACAGGATCGGGTCCTTCCCCATCAGGCAGCCACCCATCGATGCGGATTTCGATGTTATTGCTCATACTCATTTCCATCTCTGGAGGACTACTTCACTGAACGCATCATCGGCAGGCATGGGATATCCGTGATAAGCGCCAGTAACTTCATTTTCCAACTGCGCCTCAAGTGGCGTTGCGTTGTCCGAGACCGCCCAGATATTTTGCGGAAAATGATTGCGCTCCTGCTGGCTGATGAGGCCGCGCCGAATGCCTTCACGAAGCAATGCAAGAGCTTCCTGGCGCTTCAAGATTGCTACTCCATCACAGAGAGTCTTGTCTGTCCGTGGAGTAGCCGGAGGGGTCAGACCGAAGTCTCCTGGATTCCTCTTGTGCTCCGGATTTCCGCCGTATCGCACACACTTCGCGAGCGCATCCCGGTCGAAACTCGTGTCAGAAGCCGCGCGCATCTGGCGCTTGGGATTAAAGCTGCGGGGCATAGATTCACCAAATGTATGGTAACGCATTCGGGTGGAAGCGAAAATTGGTCCCGCCGCACTCCATTCACTCGATCGGGGTGAGAGTTCCATTCTTTAATAGGAAGCGCTCTCCACGCCACTCGATCTCGTCACTGGCAAAACTGGCAAGCCACAAAGCGAAAGCAACTAGATCGCGCACAGGCAGCAGCCAAAGATCGCGAAAGACCTGGCGGTCACCCAGCACGCTGCCCCCCACCTGAAGAGCAAGACTGAGGCGCAGCAGGACGGCAAGCAGCAGCAGCCAGAGGCTCCAGAAGCTGGCACCAGAGGCCAGAACACCCAGTGCTGCAATCGCCACCGGATACGTGAAGAAAAGACCAAGATAGCCAAGGCGGCGGCTGTCTCGAACCGTACGCAGCCAGCGTAACTGATGCGCGAGAAATGCCGACCAGCAATAGTCGGGCACGGCAGTTTCGACGACGACAGGAGCAAGAGCGAGTCGAAAGCCGGCACTATGGATGCGTGCGCCGAGTTCGTAGTCGTCGGCAAGCAGGTTGACGAGCGACTCAAAGCCGCCGATCGCCGCGAGCGCTGTGCGGCGGACAGCCAATGTGGAGCCAAGCGCGAAGCGCAAGCCACGCTCCAGCAGAATCGCCGTCAACACGCCCGGCTGGAAGTCGGTCGAGATGGTCATCGACTCCAGCCGCGACCACAATGATTGCGCCGCTCGGCCACGGTAAAGCGCAGTCATCAGGCCAACGCCGGAGTCGGCAAAGCCGTTCATGACGCGCGCAAGGTAACCCTGCGGGACGAGGATGTCGCCATCGCTGGCCAACAGAAAATCATGCTGCGCATGGTGTGTGAGTTGGACGAGTGTCGAGACCTTGCCGCTCGCGCCCAGACGCTCCGGGCACTCGATGATGCGCATGGACAGTGCGGGAAACTCCTTCTGGAGCGCGCGGACAACTGCAGCTGCGGGGTCATCCAACGAAGCAACCCCGCAGAGCATCTCAAATCCGCCGGAGTAGCTTTGACGGCAGTGGCTGCGGAGCGCCTCGGCCAGCGCGGGGTCGGCTCCCTTCAGCGGTTTCAGGATGGAAACCGGCGGCGCAAATCCAGTCGTAGCGGCAAGCTGGCGACCACGCGTCAGCCGATAGCGCAGAGCAGCAATCCAGGCCAGCAGCGTATAAGCCAGCGCGGCAGCGGTGAGCATGTCAAAGACACGCGCCGTCCACAGCGCGGCAGTCTCCAGTGGCGTGCTGGCAACGGGCACCGCAGTCGGCGTCAGCCAGAGGATCGGATCGGTCATGGCACCTGGTTGCGTTCGCCCACATTAGATGGTTTGAGGCGAACGCCTTCAACTCTTAGCCTACAGTGTGGTAACAGCGAAACAAAATCCTGCTTCGGACGAACGCAGCGACGGCTACTTCCACCAGGAGTCGCCTGCGGAGAACTGAAGGCTGGTGACGCCGGTGGCGTTGTCACCCAGGCTCACGCTGTAGATGTGGACAACCTTCACGGCGAGATCGAGGCTCTGATGCTTGCGCACGAAGGCGCTCAAGCCAGCACCAAGCTGCGGGGTAAAGTTGATGACGCTGGTATCTCCGGTGTCTGGAAATTTGTGGTTGGTCCAGAGCAGGCCGCCGCCAATCTGCGCCCAGGGCAGAGTCCGGCTGCCGGGATAACGCTGAAAGTTCCAGCGATAGAGAAGCGGCGTAGCTGTTGAGTCCTGGCATTGGATGGTGCATGCTTTTTGAACGTGAGGAGTTCGAAAAGGCAGAGATGCGGGCCGCGGCGGCGTTTCTTGAGGCACTCGTCGAAGCCGTTCCTGATCCCATCCACACTGTGCTCACGGACAAAGGCATCCAGTCCGCCGATCTGCTGAAGAACCGACAGGGACCAACTGTGCACTTTCGAGGACACGCCTTCGACCGGCTCTGTTCCGTTTATGGAATCGAACACTGGCTTACCAGGCCCAACCATCCCTTGACCAACGGGCAGGTCGAGCGCATGAACCGCACGATCAAAGACCCCGCTGTCAAGCGCGACCTCCACGACTCCCACAACCAACGTCAGTGGGCTTTGAACTAGCTGAATGTGGACGGATAATTCCTATGTTTTCGGCTCCATCTGGTTTGATAACTCCATGCTGGAGTCGCTCATTCCACTGCTCCATCTGCTTCAGAGACAAACGGTCTATTCGGTAAGCTCACAGTTCGGGAACCCCGGTAGTTAAAAACCTTCGTGCAACTCAACGCTTCAGGTGTCCAGGTGTTCTGCCATTTCACTCCAAATTCAAGCAAGAGTAAAACGCTGGCACCGACGAGAAATGCGAAGCACAGCAAGCCAGTTCCGTAGCTGCCAGAAACATCCTTGAGAGATCCGAGCGCCGAGGGAAGAAAGAAGCCACCCAGGCCGCCAGCGGCACCGACGATGCCGGTAATGAGTTCGATTTCCGAGAAAAATCGTTGCGGTGCGATTTGGAAAACTGCGCCATTGCCCATGCCCAGCATCCCCATCGACAAGAACAGCATCGGGACGACAAGAGCGAGCGGAGGAAGAGTGCAGAGAATCAGAAAACTAACAGCAACGCCTGCGAAGAGTCCCAGCAGCAGACGGTACCCTCCGATCTTATCGGAGAGCCATCCCCCAACCGGGCGTAGAAAACTTCCCGCCAAAACGACGAGCGTTGTATAGTCGCCCGCCTGCACCTTCGTCAGGTGATATTGATCATGGAAGAAGACCGTGAGAAAACTGGCGAGGCCAAGGAATCCGCCAAAGGTAAGGCTATAGAGGAAACAGAGACGCCAGGTATCTCCCTGGGCGAGGAGTTGTGCGTACTTATTCCAGGATCTGGGTGCAGACATGGATGGGCTGTTCCTGGCCATGAAGAAGAAGATCGCAAGCACCAGCAGAACGGGTAAGATTGCCAGGCCGAAGACAGCATGCCAGCCGAAATGCTGCGCCAGGCGAGGGCCAAAGAAAGTGATGACCAGCGTCCCGGAGTTGCCGGCGCCGGCAAGACCCATCGCCAGTCCCTGGTGCTCAGGCGGGTACCATCGTCCGGCCAGGGGGAGAGCCACGGCAAAGCTCGCGCCGGCGATTCCCAAAACAAATCCGATCAAATAAAACTGCCACAGAGTTGTGGCGAGATGCCATCCAAGAATCAACGGGACGAGCGTCAAGCTCAAGCCAATCAGACCCGCGCGACGGCCGCCCACTCGATCCGCAAGAAGCGCCAGAATCGGCCGGAAGAAGGAACCTCCGAGCAACGGAATCGCGGTCAGCAAGCCCTTCTGCGTCGCCGAAAGGTGAATTTGCTCGGCGATGAACGGCGTCATTGGGCCAAAGATGATCCACACCATAAAGCTGATATCGAAGTAGAGAAAAGCAGAAACCAGGGTTGGCAAGTGGCCGCTGGCAAGGAATGATTTCTTGTTCATCTGTGACCCTCCGAAAGCAGTGCTATTGAATTGGGTGTGAACGGTCGAATCCCGCAATCTCGGCCAACAACCTGGGCGGGCGTCGGCCATCAAGTTATTTGCGCAGGCGTATGCACAAGCTGTGCCGATAGCGGTGCCACTGCTGCTGCGATCTGACCTACAATTTCTTCGAGAACACCGAGTTCGCGCAGCGTTTCAACCAGGCGTACCCCAACCGTATCGAAGTGACGTTTCTGAGTGGCAAGTCTGCCATGAGCGCCCTTCATGGATTGGTCGTTATATTGCCTGGGGCCTCCCAGTGATTGCGACAGGAAGGCAAACTGATGCGCCTTCAGTCTGGGCATGCTTGCCCCGATGAAGAAGTGGCTCGGCGAGGGATCGGCCAGGACGCGTCTGTAAAAGCGGTCTACATCTGCGCAGATTTCAGCTTCTCCGCCGATGCTTTGAAAGATCGTTGTTTCATTTGCGGCTTCACTCATCTAGCTTCCCTCCGGGATTTGAGAATGCGACAACGTCGGCGGCGGTCGGTCAGGGATTACGCATGGACTGCCGACGACTTTTCAACGCGCACGGCGCACTGCTTGTAATTGGGTTCGCGCGAGATCGGATCGAAGGCGCTTTGCGTAATCTGATTCGCGTTGCTTTCGGCAAAGTGAAAGGGAAGAAAGACCTGGCCCGGCGCGACAATCTCCGTGATCCGCAACTCCACCTTGCTGACGCGCCCGCGCGCTGAGACGACATCAACGCGATCATGCGGTTTTAGCCCAAGTTTTCCAGCGTCCACCGGATTCATCTCCAGCCATGCGCGCGGAGACATGCGCTGTAGGATCGAAATGCCTCCGGTCTTGGTGCGTGTGTGCCAATGTTCGACGGTACGCCCGGTGTTGAGGATCAAAGGAAACTCGGCGTGCGGCTGCTCGGGGAACGGTGCCCATTGCACAGGCAAGAGCTGGGCTCGGCCATCATCGGTCTGGAAGTTGCCGTCGCTATAAAGCCTGCGCGCGGCTTGGGGATTCATGGAAGTGCTTTCGGAAAATGGCCATTGGATTCCCCCTTCGTCTTCAAGCGCCGCGTAAGTGATGCCGGAGTAATCGCAAAGCCGTCCCGCGCTCAC
>JAJZHE010000031.1 GCA_021804655.1 Acidobacteriota bacterium | reverse complement strand
TGCAGATGATTCCTTTTGTCCTCATCAGTCTGATTGCACCCGCGGCTTCCGGAGTCTTTGTCATTGCATTTTCCGGGCATTTTCTGCCGCAGGTGAGTGCGCTCGTCTTCTTCCGTGCGTGGTGGTTGGGCGATAGTCTTGGACTCTTGATGATGACTCCGCTCGTGCTGATGACGGTTCGCCGTGAGAGCATCGAACACTTCCGCCCCAGGCAACTTCCCTTCACGCTGCTCACACTTGCGGCGGCAATGACTCCCAATCTGCTCCTGACGACGCCTCAACGCATTCCGCTGTTATTTCTCGATTTTCCGTTGCTGGTTCTGGTTACCTTTCGTCTTGGATTGTTTGGCGCCGCAGTCAGCGCCCTGCTGATGGACATTTCACTAACGCGCTTTGCCATGGATGCATCCGGCATGTTCGGCACAAATGCGTTTCATGACAAGGCAACTCGTCTGATGATCCTTCAGGCATATCTGCTGATCCAGCTTGCAATGGTGTATCTGATCGCGAAGGCACTGTCTCGACAGAGGTATTTGCAGGAGCAAGTGCTCAAAAGCGAGGAACGCTATCGGACGCTGGCAGACAACTCCTGGGACATGATTCTGCAGATGAATGCGGAGGGTCAATGTATATATGTCTCCCCCAGCGTGGAAGAGTCGCTGGGACGCAAGCCGGATGAATTGATCAATCAACTGGCATGTGTCTGGGTACATCCTGAGGACATCGAGCGCGCCGATGCCATGATGGAAGCGCTGCGCGGAGGCGCTGAACGCCAGCGGATTGAGATTCGCATGGAGCACCAGGATGGTAGCTACCGCTGGATGGAGTTGAAAGCGCGCGCTGTTCGCGACAACATCAGCGGTGAAACACGTGAAGTGGTGGCTGTTGCGCGCGATGTCACGGCGCGTGTGATGCGCGATATGGAGCTGACAGAGGCCGTCAAGCGCGCAGAAAGTCTTGCGTTAACCGATGAGTTGACGGGGTTGGGAAATCGCAGAGGATTTGAAGATACTCTGGATCGCCTCTGGAATGCATCCGTCGAGCAGGGTGCCATGATGACCGTCCTGATGATTGACGCCGACAATTTCAAAGAATTTAACGACATACATGGACACCTGGCAGGCGATGAATGTCTTCGCAGAGTGGCGCGTCTGATTGCTCATTGCGTTCGCCGTCCCACTGATTATGCCGCTCGCTACGGTGGCGAGGAGTTCTCCGTCATTCTGCCGAACTCTGACATACACATGGCTGAAGCCATTGCCGAGCGCATTCGTTTTTCCATCGCGAACAGCGAAATTATGATTCAAGGAAAGAAGGCGACTCCAACGACGGTTTCCATCGGCATCGCCGGGCGTACCGCTGCGAAAGAACAGTCCCCGCGTGAGTTGATCCGCTCGGCCGACGCCGCGCTCTATGATGCCAAGCGCTCAGGACGGAACTGCATCCGAATCCGCCATTGATTCCACCCGGTGTGCATGAATGTTGAGAACTGAAAGTAGCAGTTTTCAGTGCGAGGAAGCGGACGACGATCCTGAGCCGGTGTTCTGACCAGAAGGCTGGGAGGCAACGGGCATGGCAAAGATGACTTCGTTCGGACGCGCGTAATGAAGGTTCTGGCGTGCCTGATATTCAATGGCCGCAGGATCGTCCAGTAGCCGTTCATTCTGATGACGCAGCGTTTCGTTCTCCTGACGAAGACGTTCAACCTGCTCCGTCAGTACACGATCATGCGCCCGCTTCGCACTCCAGGCCGAGAGTCCATTTTGGCCATAGATCACATCCCAGGCCAGCAGCAGAGCCACCAGAATCAGCATTGCGGAACCCGCCACACGGGCACGATCCCGGAACAAGTGCTTCAAACGATCCGTGCGGTTCGCTTCGTTCCCATCCGACACAGCGTCCTCTTCAGACGAGATCAGCGGGAGTTGGGCGTGCGCCAATGGATGTTCTTCGATCACGATTGCCTTCTCTGCGCTGACACTGCGATGCCTTTTACTCGATTTCTACCAAACGAAACAAGCCTTCGATCAACCGCGTGCAAGCTTTGGCGATCACGCACTCAGCACAAATGCCTTGGCGGCCTCGCTCAGCGAAGCCATGTCTGCTGCATTGCGCGACTCCGTATAGGCACGCACAACCGGTTCCGTGCCAGAGAGCCGGTAGCAAACCCAGGAACCATCCTCAAGCACCAGCTTCAAGCCATCCGTGCGAACGACGCCAACCACCTTGCGCCCACTGAGTTCGGATGGATCTGCCTTCAATTTCTTAGTGAATGATGCCTTGGCCTGCTCGGTCAAGTGAAAGTTTTCCCGCACCGGATAAAACGAACCAACTTTGGCAAACAACTCGTCCAACTGCGTGCGTAGCGATTTGCCGCGACGAGCCACCATCTCGGCGACCAGCAGCCCGGCGATCACGCCATCCTTCTCTGGAACATGGCCACGAATCGTCAGTCCCGCCGACTCCTCACCGCCAATGGTGATCTTGTCCGCCAGAATCAGCTCGCCAATGTATTTGAAGCCAACTGGCGTCTCGTAGAGCGGCACGCCGTGATGCTCAGCCAGCGCATTGATGAGATTTGTCGTAGCCACCGATTTCGCCACTCCATTCCGCCAGCCGCGCGTCTCAATCAGATAGTCAAAAAGCAATGCAATGATGTAGTTCGGCTGAATGAACGTGCCGTCCGAGTCTACGATGCCAAAGCGGTCCGCGTCTCCGTCTGTGGCGATCACCAGCGATGCTCCGCTTTCGCGCATCGCCTTGCGCGCGTCTTCCAGCAGATGATCGTCCGGCTCCGGCGCATGGTTGCCAAACAGAACATCGCGATAATCATGCACCGTAGTGACGGCGACTCCGTGCGCAGTCAGCAGTTCCGATGTGTACCCGCGAGCCGCACCCCAGAACGGATCGAAGACCAGGCGCAGCCCAGCATCAGCAATCGCTTTCAAATCGACAAGTTCGGCGATGCGCGCCAGATATGCCGTCTTGACCTCGCAGCTTTCAAAAGCCGGATGGTCATCCCCCAGGCGCGGAATGGCAGGATCGTCGCCGAGCGCTTCAATCGCCGCCTCAATCTGTCGCGTAACCTCAGGCAGCGCAGGCGCACCATCGTGGGTGGAAAATTTGATGCCGTTGTACTCGGGCGGATTGTGCGAAGCCGTGAAGTTGATGGCGCCAGAGGTCTTCATCGTGCGCACGGCAAAGGCGATGGCAGGCGTTGGCGCTGGCTCCGTGATGATGATCGGCTGCACGCCGTGAGCAGCAAGCACGCGCGCGGCTTCCTCCACAAAAGTCTCGCCAAGAAAACGTGGATCACGACCGACCAGCACGCGGTGCGGCGCAGGCTGCGTGAGCACATAGGCGGCGATGCCAGCTACGGCGCGACGAACATTGGCAATGGTGAAATCTCCAGCGATGATCGATCGCCAGCCTGAGGTTCCAAAGCGGATTGCGGTGGTCATGAATGGCTCCCTGATGCGACGGAAAAGAAGTGAAAATGCACTGCAAACTGAAAACTTCGCTGCTGCTGCAACACCCGCATGATAGCGCGTTCCGGGTGATCTTCAGAAATAGTCGGCAAGGCGCGCGAAATGATCGATTTCAATCAACCGCTGCCCGGCAGGAACCGCAGATAACTCCGCGTGCTCCAGAACCCATGTGTCCTTGTGCACCACGAAGACCGCATGCAGGCCCGCATCGAGCGCAGGATTGATATCCGACTTCGGACTGTTGCCGATCATCCAGGTGGAGCGAAATGCACAGCCATGACGCGCGACAACTTCGCGATAGACATCCTCTTTTTTCTCCGGCACAATTTCAATCGCAGAAAAATATCGCGCCAGCCCGCTCCGTTCAAGCTTTTCTGCCTGTTCCTGCGTCGCGCCTTTCGTCATCAGGATGAGACGGTGCCGCTCCGCAAGCTGCGGCAGCAGCTCCGCGACGCCAGGCCTGAGTTCGATCTCCTGGTCAGCAATCGACCGAGCAAAGCTGCGAATCTTTCCTTCTTCCGTCGCTGTCGCCTCGCGCGCACTCAATCGCTGATAGCAGGTGATGAGCGAATGGGTAAAGCTGCCCAATCCATAGCCCATCGCTGCAATCGACTCGTGCTCTGCCTGGTTGAGCATCTGACGAACCTCAGCGGGAGAATGCGTTTTGTGATCGAGAAAGCTGATGAACGCTGCAATGGCGCGCTCAAAATAAATGTTGTTCTCCCACAATGTGTCATCGGCGTCCAGCAGCAGGGTCTGGCGGGAATAAAGCGACATGAAGTCATGATACCGACCCGCAATGGAGTCAACCGAGCCTGCAATGTATGGATATTTCACAAATATCCGGATTAGAATCTATTCCTCTATTGTATTAACGTGATACATTGAGAGGGTTTGAAGATTCTGCCTGCAGAGTAGAACGAGGCAGATACAGAACAGAGGTTACGATGCAGACGGATGCTCTTAGATTTCTGGAAGACAAGTGGAATGACACCTTTGCCGCCACTCTGGATGAGCCGGAGTTGCTCCGCTACCGATCCAATCTGCTTGGATCGGATCTGCGTCTGACCAACTTTGGCGGTGGAAACACAAGCTCCAAACTGACGCAGAAGGACCCACTGACCGGTCAGGACGTAACCGTGCTTTGGGTGAAAGGCTCCGGTGGTGATCTCGGCAGCATACAGCGCGCCGGATTTGCAACGCTCTACCTGGACAAGGTGTTGGCTCTGGAAGGGCGCTATCGCGGCGTGGAGCACGAAGACGAAATCGTTGGCATGTATCCGCTGGCTGCCTTCGCCGCCAACCCGGTTGCAGCTTCCATCGATACGCCTTTGCATGGATTTCTGCCCTTTGCACACGTCGATCATCTGCATCCGGACTGGGGAATTGCGCTGGCGGCATCCGCCAATGGCGAAGAACGGATGCACGAATTCAATGCCACATTCGGACACAGACTTGTGTGGATTCCGTGGCAGCGGCCGGGCTTTGAGTTGGCAATGATGCTGCAACGCGCAGTCGCCGCACATCCGGAGTGCGATGGCATCGTGCTGGGTGGTCATGGCCTCTTCACCTGGGGCAATACGCAAAAGGAGTGCTATCGCAACACCATTACGATTGTCGATCAGCTTGGGCAATTCCTCCATCAACATCGAACCGCACGCAACGCGGCCGCATTCGGCGGTGCACGTGTGCAGAGCCTGGCCACCGGACAACAATTGGCGACTGCCATCCTGCCGTTTCTGCGTGGACGGCTGGGTAACGGACAACGCGTTCTTGCAAGCTTTTCTGACGCGGAGGATGTGATGGAGTTCGTGAACGCACACGATGCCAGAGCGCTCGCTCAACTGGGCACGAGTTGTCCGGACCACTTCATCCGAACCAAGATTCGCCCGATGTTTGTGGACTGGAACGGAGACGCAAACGACCTGTCCGGCCTGAAAAATGCGCTCGATCTCGCGCTGGTCGAATATCGCAAAGACTACCAGGCTTATTACCTCAAGCATGCGTCCAAGGACTCGCCTGCCATGCGTGATGCCAGCCCAACGGTAGTGCTGATTCCCGGCGTTGGCCTGTTCAGCTTTGGCAAAAATAAAACGGAGGCGAGGATTACCGGTGAGTTCTACATCAATGCGATTCATGTGATGGACGGAGCCGCCGCGCTGGGCAACGAAAAGAAAATTGTGCAAAGCGGCGAAGCCGTTCCACAAGCCGGCCCGGCTGCACCGTCTTCAGCGTTTCGCGTCTTTGCCAACTACGTTGCGTTGCCACCGTCAGAGGCGTTTCGTATCGAGTACTGGGCATTGGAAGAGGCCAAGATTCGCCGACAGCCTGCTGAAAAAGAGTGGAGTCGCAAGGTGCTGCTGGTGGTGGGCGGCGGCAGCGGGATTGGGCGCGAAGCAGCTCGGCTTGCCGCGGAACGAGGCGCGCATCTGGTGATTGCCGACCGCGATGAACAGGCAGCACAGGCGACAGCGGAAATGGTGAGCCAGCGGATGCCGCGCGAGTGGTGCTGCGCTGTGGCGATGGATATCACAAAGCGAGAGACCATTCATGCAGCACTCCAAAAAGCTGTGGCACACTTTGGCGGCGTGGACGCCATCCTGAACACGGCTGCCATTTTTCCTTCATCGCAGGATGGTGTCATCCGCGATGAACAATGGGCCACAACGCTGACCGTGAACGTGACGGCAAACTATCTGCTTGCCGATGAAGCCGCATCCGTGCTGCGCGAGCAGAATCTGCCCGCGACGCTGGTGCTGACCAGCTCTGCCAATGCAGTGGTGCCCAAGCGCGGCAGTGAAGCTTATGACGTGAGCAAAGCAGCGCTCAGTCATCTGGTACGTGAGTTGGCCGTCGGACTTGCTCCACTCGTACGCGTGAACGGCATCAGTCCGGCGACCGTAGTCAAGGGATCGACGATGTTTCCGCGTGATCGCGTCCGCGCTTCGCTGAGCAAATATGGAATCGCTTTTGACGATTCGATGAACGATGAGCAACTGCGCACGCTGCTGGCTGAGTTTTACGCAAAGCGAACCCTGACGCATCAACCCATCGATCCCGTGGATTGCGCTGAGGCGATGCTTTATCTGGCTGGCGACAAATCCCGATGCACCTCCGGTCATTTGATTCCTGTCGATGGCGGCCTGGCCGAGGCGTTTTTGCGGTGATGCGTGGAGCGAGAATCGCCGAGAAGGAAATGCCTGCGGATCGTCGCGCGCGCGTGGCGATTGATCTCGGCGCAGAGAGTTGCCGCGTCTCCCTGCTGCGCTGGATGGATGGACGCGCTTCCATCCAGCTTGTCCAACGGATTCCCAATGCGCCGCACACGGATTCAGCAGGAAATCTGCGCTGGCCGCTGCACCGCCTGACACAGCAGATTTTCTCAGGACTGAGGCAAGCGGCGGAGCTGGCACCGGAAGGGATTTGTTCCATCGGAGTCGATGGCTGGGCCGTAGACTACGTTCGGCTCAACCAACAAGGGCAAGCCAACGAAGATCCATTCTGCTATCGTGACGAGCGCACCGTCGCAGTGAAAGATACGCTCGACAAGCGATTGGCGCCGGATGAGATGTTTGCGCGCACAGGCGTACAACCGATGCGCATCAACACGATTTATCAGCTTGTCGCAGATCGACTCCGGCCCCGCGAGCAAACGCCCTGGCTGCTGCTACCGGAGTTTCTTCTGTTTACGCTGGGTGCTGAGCCGGTAGCGGAGTTGACGAATGCAACGCACACCGGGCTAGTGAGTGCAGCGACGCACGAGTGGTCGTCCGAACTTTTTACGCGAGCAGGATTGGACATCGCACTCGCACCGCGCATCGTGGCTCCTGGAACCATGATCGGAACGCTTCGCGGCGAACTGGCTCAACTGAGTGCATTCCGCGAGACGCGGCTCATTGCTCCGGCTTGCCATGACACCGCTTCCGCAGTTGCAACGATGCCAAGCGATCCGGTTGGCATCGCTTACATCATCTGTGGAACCTGGTCACTGGCAGGTGCCGTGCAGCCCACGCCAGTCATCACAGAAGAGGCGAGAAAACGTGGTTTTACCAATCTGGGCGCAGCCGCTGGAGCCTACTGTTTCCACACCAACATCAACGGCATGTGGATGCTGAAGCAGTGCGTGGAGCAATGGCTGGCCGAGGGCCGAGCGAGCGAGCGCGTCGAGTTCGGGCGCCTGACTGAAGCTGCGGAGCGCGTCCACATTCCATCCGATGCAGTTTTTCCCGTGGATGCGCCAGAACTGCTGTTGCCCGGCACAATGCCGCAGAAGATTCGAAGACGACTGCTGGAGCACACGGGGGTCACCCTGACACAGAACTCTGAGGACGAAGCTGTGCTGACGCGCGTGATCCTCAACAGCCTGGCTTTTCGTTATGCGCGCGCACTGCGCGATCTGGAAGAGCTTACCGGAAGAAAATATCGGCAGATTCATGTGCTGGGCGGCGGCGCTCGAAACAGGCTGCTGCTCCGTCTGATCGCCGAGTCTACCGGCCTCCCGGTGACCGCAGGCACAGTGGAAGCATCGACTCTGGGTAATTTTGCGTTGCAGATGGCGGCAGAATGCGATCCATCGGATCGTGCCGACACACTGAGCCAATACGTTGCACAGTGCGCGCAGGCAACCTGGGATTAGAGCGTGTTGCATCAACCAGAAAAATCAGCAAGCGGCCTGAAAGAGACCCGCAATCAACAAGGGTTTCTGGAAATCGGCCGAAGCCATTTTGCCCTCGATGAAACACGCTCCAGCAAAACCAGATTTTTACGCAGCAGCTACAGGACTTCGCGGAGCGACTCCGGCGTTACCACACGATGGCGGACGTAGTTGTAGGGCGGCACCGCGTTCCCTCGAACGATCGTGATGCCGAGTTGAATGAGGCGCGGCCCGTAGGTCTCCGCCTCATGCGAGATCGAGCCGATAATCGCGCTTTTGCCGGAGCGCATCTCCTCGACCAGCTCCGGGATGCAGTCCTGCCCAACAATGGCGACATCCTGCTCCCGACCTGCTGCGCGCACAGCATCCAGAACACCCAGCGCGCTGGAGTCCGTTGCCGTAGCCACAAGTATGCGCTCGCCCTTCTGATGCTTTGACAGAAAATCTGCCGCAATCAACTGGCTTGGCTTGCGCATTCCCCGCCCTTCCAGCGTAAGTAACCTGTCCGTTGGCAGATTGGGAAGTCGAGCGCGAATCCCCTGAAAGGCTCCGTTGATCCGGCTCTGCACAAAGCTGCCTGCTTCGGCAAAGCCCACTCCAAGCACCCAGTCCACGCGATTCTTCCACTTGCGTTGCGCAAACTGGCCAAGCACCAGACCCGCCTCATAACCGACCTCGAAATTATCGACGCCGAAGTAGGTCGCATTGGGATGCGGCACATCGATGGCGATCAAAGGAATCCCGGCATTCTTGAAGATGTAGGCAACATGCGGCGCAACGTGTTCCTCAGCCTGAAACTCCAGCACCAGATCGACGCCTTCGGTCACAAATCGCTCTGCATTCTGGACGGCGGTTTCTGCATCGAAATGATTGTCCAGCGTCATCAGTTCCACGCCGGAGCTTGCGGCTGCGGCCTCAACGGAACTGGCAACCTGCTGCGAGAATGGCAGCTCTGCGCTCTGCACTGCCAGACCGAAGCGCAACCGTCGCGGACGACTGACCAGGCGATATTCGCCCGACTCTGTGTGCGCCACATAGCCCCGATGCACAAAAGTTTTCAGAATGCGGTAAACGCTGGTCTTGGAGATGTGCGAGCGCTGAAAGACATCTTCCAGCGTCATCGGCGCGTTGTGTGCCTCCAGCATCTCCAGCACGTCGAGCGCCTTGGAGAGAATGGGGATAAGGTAGAGACGTTTGATCTTGTTGGTGGCCAATCTGCTTACTCCTGCTGCTTCCGTTCAAATCGTTTTCAGGGAGGCCGCTTCCATTCAGGAAACAACCTCTGTCTGCATCTTCTCAGAAGCGCGCCGGAGATGCCGAAGAAACTATCGGTTGCAGTGTAAGAATGCAGACAGGATGTTTCCGTTTGACAGCCTGCATCGTGCTAGCCTAGGATTCGAGAGATTTCATTAAGGATATTCTTTCTGTGCGGAGAACGCCTGCTTGACGCCAAATCCTATCCTGGGAGTGTTCTTTCACTGGCTCGGCGGACTTGCCTCGGCCAGCTTCTATGTCCCGTTCCGCAAAGTGGGGGGATGGTCCTGGGAGACCTATTGGCTGGTGGGCGGCGTGGTGAGCTGGATCGTTGCGCCATGGCTCATTGCCAGCGCGCTCACGCCTCACCTGGGACTGGTGCTTACGGCGACGCCCGTTGCAACCCTGGGATGGGTCTTTCTTTTTGGCATTCTCTGGGGTTTCGGCGGATTGACCTTCGGATTGACTATGCGCTATCTGGGGCTGGGGCTGGGCATGGCTGTCGCGCTGGGCTACACCGCTGTCTTTGGCACTCTGGTGCCGCCGCTGGTGCGCGGGGAGTTTGGCGGGCTGCTCACGCAGAGATCGGGTCAGATCATCCTGGTGGGAGTTGCTGTGTGTGCGCTGGGAATCGTAATTGCCGGCGCTGCTGGTGTATCCAAAGAACGGGAATTGACAGTCGAGCAACAGCAGGCAGGCATCCCGGAGTTCAATCTGAAGCGCGGACTGGCCGTGGCAACCTTCAGCGGCATCATGAGCGCGTGCTTCGCATTTGGCCTGGCTGCCGGTGATCCGATGAAAACTCTTGCCGTAGCACACGGATCGGCACCCATGTGGCAGGGACTGCCTGTACTGATTGTCCTGCTCGCCGGCGGCTTTGTGACCAATGCCGTCTGGTGCGTGGCCATGCATCGCCGTCATCGCAATTTTGGCGAGTATCTGCAGATTCCGCCGGACGGCTCCAGCCAGGAAAAACTTTCGTGGAACTACATCTTTTCCGCGTTGGCTGGCTTCATATGGTATTTGCAGTTCTTCTTCTACACGATGGGCGAATCGCAGATGGGCAAGCGATACGGCTTCTCAAGCTGGACACTGCACATGGCCAGCATCATTGTCTTCAGCACGTTGTGGGGCATCGCTTTGCGGGAGTGGCGCGGTGTGGGATTCCGGACGAAAGTTCTGGTCGCTCTCACACTGATGGTGCTGGTTGGATCGACCTTGATCGTGGGATATGGAAACCTGCTGGCGGTGGGGATGCGCACCTCCAACTGAAGGGGAAAACTGATGAGCAAAAATGGAAATGAGATCGAGCGTGCCTTTGCTGTTCTGGATAATTTTCAGATTGAGATTCCGTCCTGGGGATTCTCAAATACTGGAACGCGCTTCGGTAAATTTGTTCAGGCCGGAGCTGCGACCAATATTGCGGAGAAATTCGCCGACGCTGCTGAAGTTCATCGATTGACTGCGGCAACTCCCACCATGGCGCTGCACGTTTTGTGGGATATGCCCAATGGCCTCGCCGATGCGGCACAGATCGCCGAGTTGAGCGTACAGACGGGCGTTCGTCCCGGATCGATCAATCCCAATCTCTTCCAGGACCAGCGCTACAAAAACGGCTCGCTCTGTCACCCTTCCGCTGAGGTGCGAAGCGCGGCAATCGCGCACATGGCGGACTCCGTGCGCATCGCGCAGCGGCTTGGCTGCCGCGACATCTCTCTGTGGCTGCCGGATGGCTCCAATTATCCGGGAACTCAGTCGATCCGCAACAGGATTAGCTGGCTGCAGGAAGCGCTTTTTGAGACGCACAGACTCATGACGCCCGACCAACGGCTGCTCATCGAGTACAAGCCCTTCGAGCCGGCTTTTTATCACACGGATATCGCCGACTGGGGCATGGCGCTGCTGCTGGCGCGCAGTGCCGGTCCTCAGGCGCGCGTGCTGGTGGACACCGGACATCACTACGCCGCGCAGAACATTGAGCAGATTGTCGCCTGGCTGCTGCACACGGGAATGCTCGGCGGATTTCACTTCAACGATCGACGCTATGCCGACGACGATCTGACGCTCGGTTCGATCGATCCCTATCAGGTCTTCCGCATCTTTGCCGAGATTCAACAGGCAACTCCGGCTGAGTTGAGCGCAATTGCATTCATGGTGGACCAGAGCCACAATCTGAAGCCAAAGATGGAGGCCATGGTGCAAACCGTGGTGACCGCTCAGGAGCTATGGCTGAAGGCAGCCAATCTTGATCGCGAGCAACTGTGTGCACTGCAGGATCGCTGCGACCTGGTTGCGTCCGAAGAGCTTTTTCGCGGAGCTTTTTTTGCCGACGTCAAACCGCAGTTGCTTGCCTGGCGCGAAGCGCGCGGATTGTCCGCCGATCCGCTTCTGGAGCTGCGCAGGTCCGGATACATGGAACGCATCGCACAGCAGCGCGGCCACAAACAAACCGGCATGGGAAGCTACGCGTAAGCCCAACAATCGGCATGGAAGCGTGACAGACGAGCAACTCTGGAGTGAGCATGAACGGGACAACACCCACAATGAAAACCATCGCCTGCGCGGCGCTTCTGTTCGCCACAACCAGTATTTTGGCTGGTGCAGTTCCTGCGCAGCAAGCTGCATTTCATGGCTTGACGATGCAACTGAAGACCGACGACCTCGCAACCCCGCTGGGCATCGACGATCCAGCACCGCGCTTTTCCTGGCAGATGCGGGATGACCGCACGGGCGCTCGTCAAACGGCTTATGAGATTCAAATCGCTGGCAGTGAGGCCGCGCTGCGCCTTGGCAAGCCGGACGTGTGGGACTCCGGACGCGTGACAGCTTCGCAATCCGTGGGAGTGCTGTACCGCGGCCCGGCGCTGAAGCCGATGACGCGCTACTGGTGGCGCGTCATTACGTGGGACAAGGATGGAAACGCTTTTGTCCCCAGCAGCGCAAGCTGGTGGGAGACTGGCCTGATGAACCCGGTACAAGCAGCTCAGCAGCAGGGCGCGCAATGGATCGGCTGGCAGACTGCGGAGGAGCGCGCTCTGCGCGAAGCGGATGCCGCGTGGGTCACCACGCCGGAGACAAGCGTCGACGTTCCCGCTGGCGCAACCGCGGAGAGCTTTGCATACCGGCTCAACGTCAAGCTGCAACAGCCAGCGAAACAGGCCGTGCTCTTTGTCGCGGGGGAGGACGTGATCTCAGCGTGGTTGAACGGCAAGCAGGTGGCCCAGGGCGCAGGCATGCCGCCGTGGCATCAGTTTCCCTGGCGCAAATATATGCGCATCGACGTGACACAGGCGCTCCGCACAGGCGCCAATCTACTGGCCATCGAGACCATGCGCGATCTCAATCCGGCAGCAACCGCACGCACCATGGACCCGACACCGATGAGCGCAACGCTGCTGGTCACCGGAGCCGATGGCCAAGTGACCAGCTATGCGACCGGAGTCGGCAAAGGCTGGATGGTTTCGGCTGCGCCCAACAGCATCAGCACAGGCAGCGAGTGGACCACGGACCTCAGTGCGCCGTCGAACTCTGCGTGGAAACCTGTGGTGAATTTTGCAGCCACCGCTGCCGCGCAATCGATGGTCGAACCGCTCAGCAAACCCTGGCCGACAGAGACGGTGAAGGCGTTGCGCCGGAGCTTTGCCATCCATCAGCCCATCGCCTCGGCTCGGCTCTACGTGACCGCCCTTGGCGCTTACCGGATGTGGGTGAATGGGCATCGCGCAGGCGATGCTGTGCTGGCTCCGGGGTGGACCGACGATCGGCTGCGCCTTGTCTATCAAACCTATGACGTAACGCGCAGCCTGACGCAGGGAGAAAACGTGCTCGCCGCAGAGCTGGCACCAGGATGGTACTCGACGCCGTTGCAGTGGTTTCAGCAGCCCAACGTGTATGGGTTGACGCCGCCATCGCTCGTCGCAATGCTCCACATCGTATACAGCGATGGCAGCGATGCGTGGGTGGTCAGCGATCCGCAGTGGAAGGCCACGCAATCGTCCATTCTGAAAGCGGAAATCTACGACGGCGAAACGCAGGATGCGCGCCTGGAGACAGCCGGCTGGCAGAGTGCGCAATCTTCCGCAACTGACTGGCGCGATGTTGAAATCCGCCAGCCTGATCTTAAAAACACACACATCGCAGCACAGGATTTCGAGCCGATTCGCATGGAGCGCATGTTGCGCGCAAAGTCTGTGACCGAGCCAAAACCCGGCGTCTACATCTATGACTTTGGCCAGAACTTTGCCGGAGTAGAACGGCTTGCGTTGAGCGGACCGCGCGGAACCAAAGTACAGGTGCGCACCGGCGAGATCGTCAATGCCGACGGAACGCTCTACACGGACAATCTGCGCACAGCCAAATCGACGGATCTCTTCATCCTGAGCGGCAAAGGCACCGAGCAGTTCCAGCCGCAGTTCACCTTCCACGGATTCCGCTACATCGAAGTGACTGGAGTGCCCCAGAAGCTGCCGCTCGACGCTGTGACTGGCGTCGTCTTTCACACCGATGCTCCCTTTGCCGCACGTCTGGCCACCGGCAGCGCCATGCTCAATCAGCTTTGGAGCAATATCCTGTGGGGGCAACGATCCAACTTCGTCGGCGTCCCCACCGATTGTCCGCAGCGCGATGAGCGCCTGGGCTGGACCGCGGATGCGCAGGTCTTCTGGCGCGCAGCCAGTTACAACATGCAGCTTGCCGCGTTCTCGCGCAAATATGCCGCAGATCTGCGCGGAACACAGGTGGGCAGCGCAGCCGGCACAGCAGCCGCCGGCGATCTCTATGGCATCTTCGCGCCCGGCGTCACCACAACTTCTTCGCAATCCGGCGCAGGCTGGAGCGATGCAGGAATCATCATTCCCTGGACTTCCTGGCTGCAAACCGGCGACACCGCAATCCTCCATCAAAACTGGACCGCAATGACGCGTTATGTGGATGCCATCGAGCGCACCAATCCGGACCATCTGTGGCGCAACAATGCCGGCATCCATTTTGGCGACTGGCTTTCACCGGAGGGTCCGACAAAGTTCACGCTCGTCGCGACGGCCTATTGGGCCTATGACGTCACACGGATGGAGCAGATGGCGCACGCACTGGGCAAAACCGCCGACGAGCAGCATTACGCCGCGCTTTTCACCCAGATTCAGCAAGCCTATCAGGCGGCTTTTGTTCAGTCAGATGGATTCATCCCCGGCGCCAGCGATCACGGCTCCGGCATGGCGGTGAACAATCCGAATCTGGTAGCGCACAGCAAGGATACCCAGACCGGATATGTGCTCACTCTGGCCATGAACCTTGTGCCCGCTGCGATGCGCGCACGTGTCGCCGATCATCTGGTGGCCAAGATTCACGCGAACCACGATCTGCTGGGAACAGGCTTCCTCGGCACGCCTTACCTGCTGGCCGTGCTCACCGACACCGGCCACTCCGATCTTGCCTGGCGGCTGTTGCTGAATACGCAATATCCATCCTGGGGCTACCTGGTGGATCACGGCGCAACGACGATGTGGGAGCGCTGGAACGGCGACCAGATGAAAAGCGATCCCAGCATGAACAGCTATAACCACTATGCCTATGGCGCAGTGGCGGACTGGATCTATCGCTACGCTGCCGGAGTGGACGCCACGCCCGCCGATCCTGGATTCCACACCGTGCGGCTGCACCCTGTTTTTTCCGCGCGCGTCGGCAAAATCGACCTGCGCTATCCGTCCCCGTATGGCGAGATTCACTCTGCCTGGAACGTGACTGAAGGCAAAGCCTACTGGTCCATCACGCTGCCCGCCAACACCACCGGCAAACTGCGCTTGAGCGAGGCGGAAGCCGCGCATTACCGGCTGAATGGCAAGACGCTGGATGTCGCGGCAAAAGCCGCCACAGGCATCACGGCGAAGCTCATGCCCGGCGGCGAACACGTCTACACCCTCAGCGCGGGCAGTTATGCGTTGGTGGTGGACTCCGTGCAGTAGCTGCGTTGCGATCGCGCTGTTTCGCCGGCGCGTGCTGGGTCAGGGTTTGCCGCTGGGTCAGCGCGTGCGGCGGCGCAACGCAAAGTGGGAGCCAAGCGCGTAGCCCACCATGGCCACCGTGGGCCATGTGCCCAACAGCCTTCCCTGCCCGTCAATCAGGCCACTGTCCTGCGTAAAACTGATGAAGGTCAGCAGCAGCTTTTGCGAAGCGTCGCAGTGGTAGCACTCGTTCGGTCCCGTCGGCAGGTCAAGCACCCACAGCGTCACGCTCATGAACCAGATCGCGCCAACCAGCCAGATCACCGGCCCCATCTCATTCGGCTTGAAGCGAGTGAAGATATTCCCAACCAGAAATGGAACGGTGAACGAAAGCGCCGTGGTAATCGGCACGGGAACAAACCCTGGATGGAACAAGGAGATGAGGACGAACATGGCCATCCAGCAGCCCACAGCAATCAGAGTGTGGATGAGAACCCAGAATGCCTGGTTGGGAATGTCCGCAATCGCTTCCGGCGCAACCTCGACGACTGGGTCTTCGTCCTCGTCTTCCATGGTTGGAAGCGCTTCTTCGCGTATCATCCTGCACACTCCGCCCGCGGCGTTTTGCACATGCCGCTGAGGATGAGTGTACGAGATGGCGGCGTGGGAAGAAAGCAGGAAATGCCGTGGAATGAGGCGCACACTGGAGATATCCATTTCCTGCCCGGTTGCCGCATCCAAAATAGCCACAAGACGCAGCGCTCGTGAAGCGCCTAAAATGGTTGCATGTTACTGGATGGTGTCTTTGCGGCGGCGACCACGCCTTTTGCTTACGATGAGCGGCTGTATCTGCGCAAACTGGAACATAACATCGCGCGTTACTCGCGCACCCTGCTGGCCGGGATGGTGATCCTCGGCTCCACGGGTGAAGCTGTAGCGCTCAGCGATGATGAATCGCGCACTGTGCTGCGCATTGCCGCAGAGACCGCCGCGCCGGATAAGGTCCTCATCGCCGGTGTGGGCCGCGAAAGCGTTGCGGCCACGCTGGAGTTGGCCGACTACGCAGCCACTCTGGAATACGACGCCGTGCTGGTGCGTAATCCGGCCTATTATCGCCCGCAACTAACCCCCGCCGCGCAGCTTCATTTCTTCCGCACAATTGCGGATCGTTCGCCGCTGCCGGTGCTGCTTTATTCCATTCCGCGCTTCACCGAGTTTGAGATTCCTCTGGAGGTGGTCGGCGAGCTATCCGCGCACCCCAACATCTGGGGCATCAAGGACTCCAGCGGCAGCGTTGAGCGCATTCGCTCGCTGGTCCAGGCCACGCGCCTGGCGCCTCGACGCACCGTCACCGTGACAACGATCTTTGAGGCCGTCACAGCACGTATGCTGCGACCACAACCGGCCGAAACCGGCACGCTCGTCTCCGTCGAACAACTGTCCGGCGGCGTGGCCGTTGCGACCCCGCCAATGACCGCGCCCACACTCAAGACCCGCACACGCGAAGTTGGATTTCAGGTGCTGACCGGCTCGGTCGGCAACCTGAAGGAGTCGCTCGACGCCGGTGCTTCCGGCGCCGTGCTGGCCTTTGCCGCCTGCGCTCCACAGGCCTGCCAGGAGATTTATTCCGCATGGAAGGAGCACGACGAGGAGCTTGCCGTCGCCCGCCAAAAGCGAGTTGCCGAAGCAGCCTCGGTGATTGGCAATCGCCTGGGCGTGGCCGGCATCAAGTATGCCTGCGACTGGAACGGCTACTACGGCGGGCAGCCTCGTTCGCCCCTGCTGCCGTTGAATGCCGTCACGCGATCGGAAATCGAACAACTCCTCGTGACGATTCGCAATTGAGTGCTGTGCCGTGCGCAGAGGCATTTTCCCATTGTGAACAAATGCTCGCCTTTGACACTGCATTCCGTTGCAGCCCTATTGCAATGCGGGAATTCGCTGGCGTCCCTCCGACACGACCATGCTGCAAATCGCTATAATCTTGGGTGAAGTGGGAGAATTGCAGGAATCCTGCACGAGCTTCGGCAATCTTTCCCGGAAAATTCAACGTGAAGGGAATCCCGCCACATGGCGACAGGAGACCTTGCTCTGGGTCATGAGCAGAGCAAATCGGCAGTAATGGATGCGCATGCGCGCGTCGTCAATGATTTCAGCATTCAGGTTGCAACCGTCAACGGCTCCGGATCCCAGTCCGCGAATAGCGTGCTGCTGAAGAGCATCTTTGACATGGGCGTTCCGGTGAGCGGCAAGAACCTCTTTCCCTCAAACATCGCCGGCCTTCCCACCTGGTTCACCATCCGCGCCAGCAAAGACGGCTATGTTGCGCGTCGCAAGAAAATCGACGTGCTGATTGCGATGAACGCTGAAACCGCGCGCGAGGACATTCTCGGTCTTCATCCCGGCTCCGCGGCCATCTATGACGAGTCGCTCAATCTGCGTCAATATCGCGACGACGTCGTCTGCTACCCGGTGCCGTTTGACAAGATTACGGCCGCGGTCTGCCCGGAAGCCAAGCTGCGCAAACTGGTCAGGAACATGGTTTACGTCGGCGTGGCCGCGCACCTGCTCAGCATCGACATGACCAGCGTGGAAGCTGCCCTGCGCAAGCAGTTCGCCAAGAAGCAGAAGGCGATGGAACTGAACTTCGGCGCGGTCAAGGCTGGAGCGGAATACGCCGCCGAGCACCTGCCCAAGCAGGACCCGTTCATCATTGAGCGAATGCATGCGACGGCGGGCAAAATCATCATCGACGGCAACTCGGCCGCCGCGCTTGGCGCAGTCTTTGCCGGTGTCACCGTGGTCGCCTGGTATCCCATCACGCCGTCCACTTCCACCATCGAAGCGACGATCGATTATCTGAAGAAATTCCGCATCAATTCCGAAGGCAAGGCCACCTTTGCCGTGGTGCAGGCCGAGGACGAACTGGCGGCCATCGGCATGGTGCTCGGCGCCGGATGGGCTGGCGCACGGTCGATGACTGCGACCTCCGGACCCGGCATCTCGCTGATGGCCGAGTTCAGCGGCCTCGGCTACTTCGCCGAGATTCCCGGCGTCATCTTCGATGTGCAGCGCACCGGACCCTCCACTGGAATGCCGACGCGCACCTCGCAGGCCGACCTGCTCTCGACTGTCTTTCTCTCGCACGGCGACACCAAACACGTCGTCCTATTGCCCGGTTCGGTGAAAGAGTGCTTTGAGTTCGGCTACGCGGCCTTCGATTTGGCCGAGCGCTTGCAGACGCCGGTCTTCGTACTCTCTGACCTCGACCTCGGCATGAACAACTGGATGTCCGATCCCTTTGTCTATCCGGAGAAGCCACTCGATCGCGGCAAGGTGCTCAGCGCGGAGGACCTGAATCGGCTGGGCGGTTTTGCCCGCTATGCCGACGTAGACGGCGACGGCATCGGCTATCGTACACTGCCCGGCACTGACCACCCAAAGGCGGCCTACTTCACACGCGGCTCCGGCCACAACAGCAAGGCCGCATACACCGAAAAGCCCGAAGAGTACGTTGAGGTCATGGAGCGGCTGGCGCGCAAGTTCAAGACTGCGCAAACCCTGGTGCCCGCGCCTGTTCTGGAGCGCAACAGCGGAGCCAGAATCGGCCTCATCGCCTTTGGAACCTCCGATTTTGCAGTCAACGAAGCACTGGACGAGCTGAAAAAACAGCACAAGCTCGATATCGATTATCTGCGTGTCCGTGCCTATCCGTTCAACGATACGGTGCAGGAGTTTGTCGCCTCCCACCAGCACGTCTATGTCGTCGAGCAGAACCGGGATGCCCAGCTTGCCAGCCTGCTCAAGCTTGATCTTCCCGCTGACCAGGCCGTCAAACTGCGCAGCATTCTGCACTTCAACGGACTGCCGATCGACGCTGAATCCATTCTCAACGAACTGGTCGTCAAGGAGGGCCTCTAAACCATGGCAACTGCTCCCACCACTGGCGCTCCCACGCCCAAAGTCAATCACATCGGCCTGCCCGTCCTCGAATACCGCGGCGGCAAGACGACGCTCTGCGCCGGCTGCGGCCACAACGCCATCTCCGAGCGCATCGTCGATGCTCTCTTCGAGATGGGCGTCCAGCCGGAACGCGTGATGAAGCTCTCCGGCATCGGCTGCTCGTCGAAAAGTCCGGCTTACTTCCTCAGCCGCGCGCACAGCTTCAACAGTGTCCACGGGCGCATGCCGTCGGTGGCCACCGGAGCCGTGATGGCCAACCACACCATGATGGCGCTTGGCGTCTCCGGCGACGGCGACACCGCCTCGATCGGCATGGGCCAGTTCGTCCACATGATGCGCCGCAATCTGCCCATGATCTACATCATCGAGGACAACGGCGTTTACGGCCTCACCAAGGGCCAGTTCTCGGCCACCGCCGACATCGGCTCCAAGCTCAAGACCGGCGTCATCAACGATCTGCCGCCCATCGACACCTGCGCCATGGCCATCCAGCTCGGCGCCACCTTCGTGGGCCGCTCGTTCTCCGGCGACAAGAAGCAGTTGCTGGCGATGCTCAAGGCCGCCATCGCGCACAAAGGTACGGTCATGCTCGATGTCATCAGCCCCTGCGTCACCTTCAACGACCATGAAGGCTCGACCAAGAGCTACAAATTCATGCAGGAGCACGACGAGCCGATCAACGAGCTTGGCTTCGTTCCCAGCTTTGAAGAGATCGATGTCGAGTACGACGCCGGCACCACCACCGAAGTGACCATGCACGATGGCTCGCATCTCCGCCTGCGCAAGCTGCGCGAAGACTACGACCCCACCAACAAGGTCGCCTCCGTGCGCACGCTGATGGAGGCACACGAAAATGGCGAAGTGCTCACCGGCGTCTTCTATGTGAACCCGGAAAAGCCGAGCTTCATCGACCTGCTCAACCTCGTCGATCAGCCGCTCGGCACGCAGTCGGAGTCGGTCACCAAGCCCTCGCCGGAAGTGCTGCAAAAGGTGATGGCCAGCCTTCAGTAGGCAATCCCGTCCAGTCCCACCCGCGGCCACGCCCATCTTGCGTGGCCGCTTTCATTTTCAGTACTGCGCTTGGCTGTGCATGCTCCGAATCACCTGCACCATGGCATCCACCGCGGATTCCGTCTCGACCGCAGTAATCGATGCCGTCTGGTCGGTTGCCAGCCGTGGCAGGCGCGTCACCACCACGCGCGTCGGTGCAAGCTGCGCATTGATATCGGCACACAGAACCTCGCCGGCGGCCTTCGCCATCGAGTATTCCGTCATCCCCGCAGGCCTCTCATTCACATAGATCGTCGACGGATAGTACAGACGCACGGCCGGATTCCGACTCCGGACGGCCTGCACCAGCGCCCAGAACCCGTCTACATAAACCTGCAGAAACTCCTGCGCCCGTTCCGCCTGATAGAGGCGCGCCTGCGGTCGGAAAATCGTAGGCGTCGGAAAGTAGTAGACCTGCGTCGGAGCCTCCTCCATCCGCTCCAGCAGTGGCTCCGGATCGCTCGTCGCATCCCACGGCACAACCTTGCAACTTCCTCCCGCACTTTGAATCGTTTCCGCCACCCGCTCTGCATCCGCTTTGCCGCTTCGATACGTAACCCACGTCCGCGCGCCGCCAGCAGCCAGCAGTTTCGCCGTCAGCTCGCCCAGCCCGCGTGAT
>JAJZHE010000162.1 GCA_021804655.1 Acidobacteriota bacterium | reverse complement strand
GCGAGATCGCCGACCGCGGCGCCAGACTCTACGACAAATTCGTCGGCTTCGTTCAGGATATGCAGGCGCTCGACAAACAATTGACGCAGGCCCGCACCAGCTACGACGCAGCCTTTGGCAAGCTCAGCTCCGGCCCCGGCAACCTGATCCGGCAGGTGGAAAAACTCCAGCAGCTCGGCGTCAAACCCTCCAGAACGCTCCCACCCCAACTCGTCGCCCGCGCCCTCGAATCCGACCACAGGCCCCCTGAACCCGCGCCACTGCTTGATTTTGCAGCCAGCGAAGACCCCACGGGCGAATAGCGCACTGCTTCAGCTCACCACTCCAGATTCACAATTCCAGATTCACCACTCCAGCCCCGCTACCACCGGCATCGCTTCCACGTTTTTGAACGGAGGCACATTGGAATTCTCGTTCAGATTTTCAAAGCGTGCTTCCACAAACAATCGGCTCCGGAAGCGGAACTGCCGCGTAAACCCGATTGCGCCATCGATCGCCGGCTGATTGCTGGAGTAGTGATAGATCGCCGTGCCCGATCCCGTCGCCGAGATGCAACCCTCCGGACAGATGCACAGCATATAACAGTTGGGACTCGTCGCCGAGCCGGAAAACGTCGTCAGAATCCGCGAATATCCACCGCCCCCGCTCACATATCCGCTGTACCTTCCATGCTTCCAGTAGGTGTAGGCAACATTGAGTGTAGGAACCCAAAGCTGATAATTGCCATTCGGAAACAGTTGAAATTGCAGAACGCTGTCTCCGATTCCGGCTCTCCCATATTGACCATCGACCCGCAGACTCAGCCTTCGCGTCAGACGATATCCAACGGAACCGCCCACATTCCAGCCGGTATTCGTAATGCCGCTCGTGCCGCCCACCGGCGAAAGCAACCCTCCGTCGGCGCGCAGCTCCAGCCGCTGCATTGGCTCCGCTGCATCGGCCTTCTGCGCCAGCACGGCGGGCAGCATTGTGATGCACAAACCCAGCATCAGCACAGCCCTCAGCCAACGCAACCCCCACCCATCAACACCGATTACCCCGCGCATCCCGCTCTCCTCATTCGTTCGCTTGAGTTCGTTCGCTCCAGCCACTTTGCTTCGCTCGGCATCGTCAATCCGTATCCGGAGCCATATTCGATGGCCGCTTATGCAGGAAGTGTTCCGTTGGAATCGGCTGCGGAACCAGCACAAATGCCTTCGGCGGCTGACTGAAATCAAAGCAGTCATCCAGATTCGTAGCTCGGCTGTCCGCTGCTCCCAGCGTCGGCAGGCCAAAGATCGACTCGATGAACTTCGCCACGCTCGCGCTCTCATACTGCACATGCGAGACATATCCATGTTTCGCATAGGGCGAGATCACCATCATCGGCACACGCACGCCCAATCCCCACACATCCAGTTGCGGCGGCGGCATGTGGTCATAGAACCCACCCCAGTCATCCCAGTAGACAATAATCGCCGTCGAGTCCCAGAACTGGCTGTTGCCAATCGCATTCACCACCGACGCCACCCACGACGGACCCGCCGCGCTTCCGCTGCCCGGATGATCAGAGTCCTCAAAATCAGGAACCACCCACGTCACCGGTGCCAGATGCCCATTCTGCACATCGCTCAGCACGGTCGTCTCCGGCGCCACCACCTTCGTCGCCCAGTCGGTTCCATAGCGAATCCAGGAGTACGAATCGTACGACGACCAGATATTCCCCAGATTGCCGCCAATCGCCGGAGCGTAAAACCTCCAGTCCAGACCCTTTGCATCCAGTTCGCTTCCCAGCGTCGGGTCGTCGTAACAGGGAAAGACTCCCGGACCCGCCATCCGGTTCGGCAACATCAGCGGAACCGTCACCACGCTTGGCGCATCGCATCCCCAGGGAGCACCGTCGGGAAGATTCACAATCCTCGATCGCGCCGCCACCAGAAACAAGTGCGCGTCATAGCTGGAATCAATCTGCGAGGTATAGAAGTTGTCCGCCAGCGTGTACTGGCTGGCCATCGTGAAGTACGGCACAATCTCCGAGTGCTCCACGTAGCTGAACTCAGCATTGGCAGGAATCGCCGTCGAGCAACTCACTCCATCCAATTTGGAAAGGCAGGAAGCCTGCGGTCCTCCATCCTGGTCAAAGCCATTCATCCGGCCCATATTCCAGTCCGTAATGAAATCGTTCAGTTCATGGCCAAGATCATACCCGCCCTCCAACGGCAACGGCTGCAAGGGAATCGTCCCGCCATTCGACAACTGCGCCACGGTCGCCGTATTTGCGCCCGGAAAACCGTAAAACAGGTTGTCGAAGCTGCGGTTCTCCTGCACGATCACAACCACATGCTTGATGGAGTTCGCTGCCGACGGCGTTGTCGCCACAGGTCCCGACTCACTGCAACCGACGCACATGCCCAGCACGCACGCCGCCACCAAGACACACAGCCACCCCGACGTCCGCACATATCCCATCGTTCCATCCGCTCATCCCGCAGAGACGAGCACTTCCATTCCGCCCCGGAAATCTCACACGCTCTGCATCGACTTCAAAAGCATTGGACGATATCTCGATCAATGCGTTGACATTGCGTTGCGCATTTCTGGTTTCCACCTCTTTGCGACCTCCAGCGGCTTTCGCTCATCTCATACCCATGACCGAATCCATGACCGAACTCATGACTGAATCGACCCTGGCACCCGCCCCTGCCACCTCCGACAACGCAAACCACCATGCACGCCTCCACAATGCGCCCCTGTTTGAGCCGCTTGCCCTCGGCGACCTCACGCTGGCCCATCGCGTCGTCCTTGCGCCGCTCACACGTCTGCGCTCCACCCAGCCCGGCGACGTTCCCAACACCCTCAACGCCACCTACTATGCCCAGCGCGCCACTCCCGGCGGCCTGCTCATCACGGAAGCCACGCAGATCTCGCTTGAAGGCAAAGGCTACCCCGCAGCACCCGGCATCTATACCGAAGAACAGGTCGAAGGCTGGCGCACCGTCACCGACGCCGTCCATGCCAAAGGCGGCTACCTTTTCGCGCAGTTGTGGCACGTCGGACGCATCAGCCACAGCTCGCTTCACCCCGAGATTGGTCTGCCCGTCTCCGCCTCGGCCATCGCGCCCGCCGAGGGCAAAGCCCTCACCGCAGCCTTTCAGCCGGTGGACTTTGAAACCCCACGCGCGCTCACTCTCAACGAGTTGCCGCGCATCGTCGCCGACTACACACACGCCGCGCGCTGCGCCCAGGCCGCCGGCTTCGATGGCGTCGAACTCCACGCCGCCAACGGCTATCTCATCGATCAGTTTCTGGAAGACGGTGTCAATCACCGCACCGACGCCTATGGCGGCTCCATCGAAAACCGCTCTCGCCTGCTGCTGGAGGTCATCGATGCCCTCATCGCAGTCTGGGGAGCCGGTCGCGTCGGCATCCGTCTCTCACCCTGGGGCAAGTTCAACTCCATGAGCGACTCCAACCCGCTCCCGCTCTTCACCTACGTTCTTCAGCAACTCGCGGTGCGCTCCATCGCCTACGCTCACCTCGTCGAGCCACGCGCCAACGGCGGCGCCGACGGCAACCTCGACGCCTCCGCTCCCGACGCCGCAGCCAGCTTCCGCAAAGCCTTTCCCGGAGCACTCATCTCCGCCGGCGGCTATCTCGGTGAAACCGCCAGCCAGGCCGTTTCCTCAGGCCACGCCGACGCCATCGCCTTCGGTCGCTGGTTCATCTCCAACCCCGATCTCCCGCGTCGCCTCCAGCTTGGCGCCACGCTCAACCGCTACGACCGCTCCACCTTCTACGGCGGCACAGAAAAGGGATACACCGACTACCCGGCTCTCGACGAATCGGGCGCCGCAACCGCCAACGAGTAACCCCTGCAACCAATGATTCGTTCTTCTGTTATGCTGATTTTCCTCAGGGTCTGCCAAGCGCGTTTCGCGTTCGCAGACCCTTTCACATTTGCTCTTGCCCTTGCTTTTCTTGTTGTCATTCCCGCAGGGAATCTGCTGTTTGCTTCAGCCTCCACAGCCGCCAACCCGCGACCAACGGAAGCGGCCACTGCGCGCACGCGCATCCGCTGCATGCAATGCAATTCCGTCAAGTGGCATGCCTGTGGAAAACATATCTATTCTATTGAATCGAATACAAATAAAAATCCACCCCAAATGGCTGGTAATTTCTTCGCTTCTGCCATACTGTCTTCAGGCTGGTTGGCAGAATTCACATCCGGCGCGCACACGGAATCTTCGTCGGTGTACGCAGTCGCACCTTCGGTTTCTATTACTTTTTAGTCAATATAACCCCTCACATCCAGTGGCAAGAAAATTAATATACCTCCCCCCTCCCCCCGGGGGGATGGTAACCGGTCAGGTGGCAATAGAGTAAACCCTTGAAAAACCACCAGAGTCGATTCAAAAAATGATTCATAGAGCTTTATTCTTTCCGCGAAGCGGGATTTTCAATCTTTTCAGCCGTGCCCGTCCCTTCGGTCAGCGTCAGGATGCGGTCCACGCCCGGCACGGCAAAGCTTTCGACCGTTCCATCCGGCCAGCGGACTTCGAGCTTCTCGACCGTCGTCGCCTGGCCCAGTCCAAAGTGCGGACGCGGATCGTTCGACGAGAGATAGCTGCCGCCGCTCAGTACGTCTTCGCGCTGTCGCATCCCGTTTGCTGTCAGATAGACCGTTGCGCCCACCGCATCGCGTGGCGTTTTGCCCACCAGTTTCAGCTCCAGCCAGTGGTTGTGGTCGTCCGAGACGTTGCGCAGCAGCACCGGATGCCCGTCCATCACGTTGATCACCGCGTCCAGTTTGCCGTCGTTGAACAGGTCGCCGACCGCCATGCCGCGTCCGGCAATCACGTCGGCCAGCCCGGTTCCCGCCACCGCCGGCACCGGCTCGAAGCGCTTGCCGCCAATATTGTGGAAGAGCATGGGGCGTTCTTTCCAGCTTGTGCCCCAGTTATATTTGTCGGCTTGCGGATAGACGTGGCCATCGCTCATCAGCAGGTCTTTCCAGCCGTCGTTGTCATAGTCAAAGAACGCATCGCCCCAGCTCAGGAACGGCACCGTGATCTCGCCCAGTCCCATCTGGTCGCTGATGTCGGTCAGGTTCGCGTCGCCTTCGTTGTGATAGAGCGGCTTGTAGGAGTCGGAGAATGTCGTATTGAAGACATCGAGCTGGCCGTTGTTCTGGTAGTCGCCCACAGCGATTCCCATCGAAGCCGTCTCGTGCCCCGCCTGATCCAGCGCATAGCCGGAGGCGTAGCTCACATCCTCAAAGGTGCCGTCGCCCTTGTTCAGGTAGAGATAATTCGGCGTCGAATCGTTGCCCACCAGCAGGTCCGGTTTGCCGTCGTTGTTGATGTCGGCAAAGACCGCGCCCAGCCCGTAGTACTTCGCAGCATCCGCCACGCCTGCCTTCACGCTCACGTCCGTGAAGGTGCCGTCGCCGTTGTTGTGGAAGAGGTGATCCGGTTCGCCTTCCAGGCCGCGCGGGCCGCACGCTACCTGCTCGCCGCGAAAGGTGCAGAAGGCGTTCTGGTCGGAGCTTTGCGGCAGGTGGTTCCAGTCCCAGTGCAGATAGCCGGCCACAAACAGGTCCAGCCGCCCGTCGCCGTCGTAATCGCCCCACGTTGCGCCCGACGACCAGTTGCCAAGCGTGACGCCGGCCTTCTCGGCCACGTCGGTGAAGGTCCCGTCGTGGT
>JAJZHE010000161.1 GCA_021804655.1 Acidobacteriota bacterium | reverse complement strand
ATGCCCTAGGCCTCAGTCACCTCACGTTGCGTGAAACAACTGGAACAACTGTCTGAAATCATAGGCTGGATCATCCTCCTTTCCCGTGTGCCTTGACGGTAACTCGGGCGACCGCGCAAAGTCAAACCCGACTCTTCTCCAATCCACGATAGATTTTGCAGTATCAGCAATTCCGAAATGAATCTTCGCCAAGAATTGGTGATGTGAATCTGTACTCATCCGGTTTTAGTCTCTGGTACCATAACGTCATGATCGAAGCGGTGGACACGGGTGCAGCATGGAGCCGCACTGACAGGCCGCAAAATGAGCCTGATTCCGATCTGCGCTATTCCTGTGCTGGCATCGACATTTATCTTGCTGATTCGCGTAGAAAGCTTGCTTCTTTTCCAGCAAAAACTTTTCAAATGTGCGTCACCAGTCCGCCCTATTGGGGACTGCGTGACTACGAATATGAGAATCAAATCGGCGCAGAAACCAAGGTCGAGGATTACGTCGCAGATTTAGTCTCCGTCTTCCGTCAAGTTCGGCGTACTCTCCGGGATGACGGGACGTTATGGCTGAACATTGGAGATGCTTACACCAGCGGCGGAAGAACTACACGCGCGCCAGACAAAAAGAACGCCGGACGGGCAATGACATATCGGCCGGATACTCCCAACGGCTTGAAGCCCAAAGATCTCATCGGTTTGCCGTGGCGTCTAGCGTTCGCGCTCCAGGCCGATGGATGGTACCTGCGTTCCGACATCATTTGGCACAAGCCAAATTGCCAGCCGGAATCAGTCAAGGACCGTCCGACTCGTTCCCACGAGTATGTGTTCCTTTTCTCAAAGTCAGAACAGTATCATTTTGCTTCTGAAAATGTTCAGGAAGATGCAGTGACGGGCGCGTACCGCAAAAACCGCCGCACCGTTTGGAACATCAACACGGAGGGCTTCAAGGGCGCTCACTTTGCAGTATTCCCCCCCAAGTTGGTTGAGCTTTGTATCCTTGCCGGTGCACCTCAAGGCGCATCTGTTCTTGATCCGTTTTTTGGGACGGGAACGGTTGGAATCGTCAGTAAATATCTCCAGCGCAAATGCGTCGGGATTGAAATGAAACCTGAATTTGCGAATTTGGCGATTCAGCGGATTGAAGTATCAGATCCTAAAGCGTGTTGGCTGCCGCTGTTTTAATTTCATGACCGAACTTCCACTCGCTATGGACAATGCAGAGATTCTTGTCGATGTGACGAACTTGAAGCTTCCGTTCCGTGCCACCATCAAAGTAAAGTTGAAATTTCAATTTTTCGTTCGCGTCAGTCACACTGCAAGTTCCAGGCTTCGGGAACTGTGTGCTCTTGAGCATCATTGCAAACTCACCGTGCTCTGCTTCCCGCAGGAGTGCCTTTGGAATTTCTACCAGTTCATATCGATGATCTTGCTCAGTTCTGAAATAGCGTAACATCAAAATCCGCTCGTAACCCTCCATGTGGCGCAGGAATCTGTCACGTAATCCGACAAGCTGTTCGGGCTTATCGCTCCAGATTCCCCTGCCCAATTCCATGAACTTGGAGATGTGAATGACACTTTGTTTGATTCCCGCATCTGCTTGTGTTTTCAGTGAAAACGAAACGCCATTTATCGCAATATCCGCACCGGGATTACCTCTTGTCCACCGTTCAGCGGAGCTGCCGCAGAAGTTGAAAACTCGTTCAAGACCATACTCGAATTTGTCTTTGGTGAAAGCCTGGTCAGAAAAACAATGATGGATCCGCAAGGTGTCGCCGAACTCTGTGAGTACACAACCTGAAACCAGGTCCGATTGCGGATTCCTGTCAAATTGGAAGGGGCGTTCAAATTGCTCAAGAATGCTCTCTACGGCAGTCACTTGGCTCTCGCTGAGGTGTGAGAGCCTTGCAATAAGCGTCTGGATACGGGAATTATCTAGGGCCACCATCGCAAAGCTATCATAGGACACAATACGGGCGACATTAATAATATCGAGAGCTTTATTCAGGTTTAGGCGCGCCCGGCCCCACGCTGGATCAGCCGCGTCGTCGAGTGGCCCTCCACTGTCGGCACAATCCGCACCACTCCGCCCCACGACTCCACCTCGCGCGCGCCCACCACCGTCTCGATGTTGTAGTCGCCGCCCTTCACCAGCACATCCGGCCGCGCCGCGAGGATCAGCTTCATCGGCGTCTCCTCGTCGAACACCACCACCGCGTCCACGCAGGCCAGCGCCGCCAGCACCCGCGCGCGCTCCCGCTGGCCCACGATGGGCCGTGTCGGCCCTTTCAGCCGACTCACCGACTCGTCGCTGTTGATGGCCACGATCAGCCGGTCGCCCGTCCTCCGCGCCTGCTCGAGCACCGTAATGTGGCCCACGTGCAACAGGTCAAAACAGCCGTTGGTAAACGACACACGCTCGTGATTCGCCCGCCACGTCGCCACGCGGCTCGTCAGTTCCTCGAGCGTAACCACTTTTTCTTCGGCATTCAGAGCAAGATCGGGAGCCAGCGCCGCCAACAGCTCGTACTTCTCCACCGGCACTGTCCCCACCTTGCCAACCACGATTCCGGCGGCAATGTTGGCCAGTTGAACCGCCGTCTCCGGTGCGAAACCGCTGGCCAGGCCCAGCGCCAGCACGGCGATCACCGTGTCGCCCGCGCCAGAAACATCGAAGACCTGGCGAGCGACCGCCGGCTCGATCCGGTACCCCTCCGCCCGCACCAGCGCGATGCCCTTTTCGCTCAACGTCGCCGTCAGGAAATCCAGCCCAAAGTCGGTCACCATGCGCCTGCCAGCCTCCAGCAATCGCTCGGTATTGCGGGCATCTTCGTGCGTTGTTGCAGCCAGTTCGCCAAGATTCGGACAGATCGTCGTCGCCCCGCGATAGCGGCTGAAATCCGCGCTCTTCGGGTCCACCAGAACCGGTATCCGCGCCGCCCGCGCCGCCTCGATCACCCGCTGGCACACCTCGCCCATCAACACGCCCTTGGCGTAGTCCGACAGCACCACGGCGTCGCAGCCTGCCACCTGCCCAAGCACAACTTCGATCAATCGCGCATAGTCCTCCGCCGGCCGCTCGCCCAGCCGCTCGCTGTCCAGCCGCAACATTTGTTGCCGTCCGCCAAGAATGCGTAGCTTGGTGATCGTCGGATACGCGCGATTACTCACCAGCGCCGCTTCAATACCGTTCCCGCGAAGGCTCTCCCGGAGCGCGCGTTCGTTGTCATCCTCGCCGCTGAAGCCCGCCAGAACTACGCCCGCACCAAGCCGCGCCAGATTCATCGCCACATTCGCCGCGCCGCCCGGCTGCTCGCTCTGGTGCGTCGCCCGAACCACCGGTACCGGCGCCTCCGGCGAAATCCTTCCCACCTCGCCCCAGATGTACTTGTCCAGCATCACATCGCCCACCACCAGCACACGCTTCTGCGGCCAGACATGTTCCACCTGCTCGATCAATCCATGCATCCGTTCGATCACCGGCCTCGCTCCATTTCTGCGCGTGAGATTGTGTACGTAACCCTTGCGACTCTCAACTGTGGGCGTGAATCCAGTCCAGCTCGATCCAGTCGCAAAGCATGTGTCCGGCCAGAATATGCGCCTCCTGAACTCGTGCCGTATCGCGCGAGGGAACGGCGAACAGATAGTCGCAAAGCGCAGCCATTCTGCCGCCGCCTTCGCCGGTAAATCCGATCGTCTTCAACCCCTGCGCGCGCGCCGCTTCCACAGCCCGCACCACGTTCGGGCTGTTGCCGCTGGTCGAAATCCCCACCAGCACGTCGCCACTGTTGCCCAGCGACTCCACCTGCCGCGAAAACACCGCCTCGTAGCCGTAATCATTGGCCACCGCGGTCAGAATCGACGTATCCGTAGTCAGCGCAATCGAAGCCAGACCCCGCCGCTCGCGGCGAAACCGGCCTACAATCTCCGCCGCAAGATGCTGCGCGTCCGCCGCGCTGCCCCCGTTGCCGCACCACAGTATCTTTCCCCCCGCAGCCAGCGACTCCACCAGGCACAGCGCGATCTCTTCCAGCAGCTCCTGTTGCACGGTGATCCCCTTCACCACATCGAGGTGGTCGGTGATCGCCTTGAAAAATACTCCCTGCGCGTTGGGATGACCTTGCATCGCTGTCTCCAATGTTCCTGTCTGGTTCGAGTCTTGCTGTTAGAGCGTGTTTCATATATGCCGAAGCGGCTTCGGTCGATTTCCTGAGACCCGCTTTGATTGCGGGTCTCATCCGAGGTGTTTCCGGATTTCTCTGATTGATGAAACACGCTCTGGCTGGTTTCTACTCTTGTTATGATAACCGGGTGTCCACTTCTTCTGAATCGACAACGCCGGATGCCGTAGCTCAGGACTCCGACTCAAGCCGAGTCCATCGTTTTCGCACCGCGTTTCTTGATCGCGATGGCGTCATCAATCGGAAACTTCCCGAGGGCGAATACGTCTCTTCCTGGCAGCGCTTCGTCCTGCTGCCGGGCACAGCCCAGGCCATTGCCCGGCTCAATCGCGAGGGCCTCCGCGTCGTCGTCGTCACCAACCAGCGCGGCATCGCGCTCGGCAAATACACTGCCGAAGCAGTCAGAGAAATTCACAACAATTTCCAGCGCGAACTGGCCGACCACGGTGCCCATGTGGACGCGTTCTATTTCTGTCCCCACGACAGGAATCAGTGTGACTGCCGCAAGCCCCTGCCCGGCATGTTCCTCCAGGCGCAGCGCGACTTTCCCGACATCCACCCATCCACCAGTTGCATGATCGGCGACTCGCTTTCCGACATCGAGTTCGGCCGCGCGCTGGGCTTGTTCACAGTCTTCATCGCGGGCGACCCACTGCATCGAAAACCCGGCGCGGAGAAGGCCATCCAGATGGCCGATAGCGTCGTCGAAAACCTGCCCGATGCGGTCCGCCTGATGCTTGCCTGATCCTGTCCTGATTTCGCCCTGACGCAGCGCCCGCCGCACTCTTTCAGTCCCGCTCAGCCAGGCGAATTCCGATCAGCCAATCGAGTCCATGGTCGCAAACGTCTCGCGAACGCCTGCTTCCAGGCCCGTCATCGCCACATCGCAGCCCAGCTCGCGCAGCCCGCTCAGATCCGCTTCCGTAAAGTGCTGATACCGCCCATCGAGGTCAGCGGGAAACGCAACATACTCGATCGGAACCGCCCCGTGAACCTGCATCAGCGCGTGGGCCACCTGGTTGAACGTGCTGGCCGCGCCGGAGCCTGCATTCACTACGCCGCGATACAGCGTCGATTCCTCTCCCCGCGCCGGCGCGTACGGACCAATCTCCGCGAAGAACATGTTCAGCCGCGCCAGGTCGCGCACGTACACAAAATCCCGCCGCTGCTCCCCGTCCGCGTAGCCGCCCGTTCCCGCGAAGAGCTTCACCTTGCCCGTTTCCTTCATCTGTTTGGTGAAGTGATGCATCACCGAAGCCATGCGTCCTTTGTGTTGCTCGCGCGGCCCGTACACGTTGAAGTAGCGCAGCCCCACCGCCGTGATCGGCACCCGGCCCAGCGCAACCTGATGACGAAAATAGTGATCGAAAGCCAGCTTCGAATAGCCGTAGATGTTGAGCGGGCGTTCGTTCTCGAGCGTCGGTGTAAAGTGCCCCGGACCGCTCAGCCCGTACACCGCTGCCGTCGAGGCGAAGACCAGTGGCGCGCCCACCTCAATCGCGTAGCGCAACACTTCCTTCGTGTACTCGAAGTTGTTGTCCATCATGTACACGCCATCGTCTTCGAGCGTGTTCGAACACGCGCCCTG
>JAJZHE010000160.1 GCA_021804655.1 Acidobacteriota bacterium | reverse complement strand
TCTCCACCAGCCCACCATCCTCGGTCATCACCACATTCATGTCCACCTCGGCCTGCGCGTCCTCTTCGTAGCACAGGTCCAGCAGCGCCTGCCCTGCCACACGTCCCACCGAAGTTGCCGCCACCATCTGCCGCAGCGGCGACTTCGCCAGCGTTCCCGCCTTCACCAGCGCGCCCAGTGCCAACTCCAGCGCCACCGCCGCTCCGGTAATCGCCGCCGTCCGCGTTCCCCCGTCGGCCTGCAACACATCGCAGTCCAGAATCACCGTCCGCTCGCCCAGAGCCTTCATGTCCACCGCTCCGCGCAGGCTTCGCCCAATCAGCCGCTGAATCTCGTGCGTCCGCCCGCCAATCTTCCCGCGCTCGCTCTCCCGCGGCGTCCGCGTCAGCGTCGCCCGCGGCAACATCGAGTACTCGGCCGTCACCCATCCCCGCCCCTGGTTGCGCATCCATCCCGGCACACCGTTTTCAATCGTCGCATTGCACAGCACACGCGTCTGCCCCAGCTCAATCAGCACCGAACCCTCCGCCGTGCGCACAAAGCCCGGCGTCATCCGCAGCGTGCGCAGAGCATCGGCTGCCCGACCCTCCGGACGCCAGCTTGTCCGCGACTCCATGCCGGTCTGCGCCCCTCCAGCGGCTTCTGAGGATGCGGGTGCAGCAGGGAATCGAGGCAGGGAATTCGAAGAAAAAGTCATCTTTTGATTGTACGTTCCCGCCTTTGCTCCGCCCGTCTGGCTCGACCCACTTCTCCCGTTCCCCTATCGATTCCCGCTTCGGGAATCGCCCATTTCGGCATTGCCCCTGGGTTTGCTCTGGAAAGCATTGAAAAATAGAAGTTTACGTTCGCGTATGCCCGTCTTCAGTTCCATTTTGGAACGGTTGCGTTCGTCGCCCCGGTCGTCTCATCTTTGGAACTCGGCCCCCCATCTCGTTTCTGTTCAGGAACTTAGAATTCCTGTCCGGGTTTGGCACAGCACGTGCATAGACATGGTCAGGATCGGGACAGCTTCTTTGCCCGGCGCGCTTTGGAACCAAACTCCAAATCATCCGCCCGGAGTAGGACCAGTCCCGGATTTTCCAGCAGAAACGGCTGCGGGTCATGCAAAGCGCATGCGGGAAAGCGCCAGTGAACAGCGAAGGAGAGCGGAGATGACGGAAGAGATGCAACCCGAAACAGGCAGAAACAACGCACCGGCAGGGGATCGGGGGATGCGATGGAGCCATCCCGCCAGCCTGGAGACCACGCGCCGCGAGCGGCAGGCCGCCGCTCCGAGCGAATCGCTGCGCGCCATCACTCCCTCTTCCCAGTCGCCGATGCCGGGCTGGCTTCACTGGCTGGAGAGCACAGCCATTCCCGCCACCCCGGCCGTCTTCGGTCCCTCGCGTCCAGAGCCTGCCCCGGTCGGCGCATCCGAGGGTGAAGAGTCGGCATCCATACTTTCCGGATCCATGCAGCCCGAACCCTTTGCCGCTCTGCTCCATGATGCGCGCAGCATGGTCACGGCTCTGGATCTCTACTGCGACCTGCTCGCTGAACCCGGCGTGCTCGCGACTGCGCATCGGCACTACGCCGGGGAGCTGCGCATGGTTGCTTCTTCCAGCCGTCGCCTGCTGGATCAGCTGGATGAACTGGCAACCAGCAGCGCTGCATCGAAGCGTATCGGTCTGTTGCCTGTCCAGGAGCCTGATCTCATTCCCGGCTCCGCAACCATTCTTCCATCCGACTCTCAAGCTGCTGCATGGGCTGATCCTGAATCCCTCCTTCCGCTACGGCCGCATCTCGTACCCTCCCGGACGCGCTCCCGTTTTGTCGTGCGCGAGCCGATCTCCAGCCTCGCCGACGAGTTGATGGCGATGCGCAACCTGCTCGCGGCGCTGGCTGGACCAGCCATCACTCTGGGCCTCAGTCTCGACGGAGGCTATCGCCCCATCGCCATGGTCCGCGACGATCTGACGCGTGTCATGGTCAACCTCGTACGCAACGCCGCCGACGCCATGCCCGAAGGTGGCCATCTCCAGATCACGTTGCGGGAGACGGGCCAGCAGCTTGAACTCACCATCTCTGACACTGGCTGTGGCCTGCCGGAGGGTGATCTGGAGGCCATCTTTGCTGCGGGATATACGACCCATCTGGATATCTCTCCCGAAAGCGAAACGCAGGCACATCGTGGCATCGGTCTAGCCATCGTGCAGGAGCTTGTCACAGACGCCGGCGGGCGCATTCAGGCGAGCAATCGCCCTGCATCCCTCTCCGATGCCGAGGAAGAATCCTCCACGGGCGCTGTCTTTCAGATCGGTTTTCCGCTCATCGAGTGATCTTCCGTGCTCTCGCAGCAGCCTGGAATCTCCATCGCCTTCCCTGCCTGCTTGTCTACCAGCATGGCGAAGCAGGTAACCAAAGGATGCAGACTTTCGATACTTCCGTCATTGTCTCCAAACCAACGAAAGGTACGTACAATGCTTACATCAGTAACTTCTTCATCGACTATGAGTTACTCGCCACTTCTGCCCAATGCGCTTCCTGGACCGCGTCCGATGCCAGGCGATAGCCTTCGCAAACCGGTGCGGGCAGCCGCTTCGCAGGATGCGCCGACAGCTCCGGCTCCTGCTCCCGCCGCGGAGACTTTACGGCACAGCCTGCTGGTGGTTGATACGGACCCGGCGATGCGCTCGGCTTGCTCGGAGATTGCCGTCAGTCTGGGATATCGCGTGGAAACCACCGGGGATGCCGCGCAGGCGCGACGACTGCTGGAGGCGCGTGCCGCCGATATCGCACTGGTCAACCTGCCAGCCACGGCTGGCACGGCGCTGGACTGGATCGCCGAAGCCCATCTTCTCCATCCGGAGATCGCACTGGTCGTCATGACCAGCTCCGGCTCGGTCCATCTGGCCGTCGAGGCGATGCGTCGCGGCGCCTCTGATTACATGACCAAGCCCTTCACTGTCGATGAGCTTTCCGCTGTGCTGGCTCGCGCGGCGGAGACGGTCACGGTGGACCGCGAAAACCGCCGCCTGCGCGAACAGTTGCGCTCCAGCCCCGGCCTGGGCGCGATGATCGGCCGCTCGGTCGAGATGGAGAAGCTCTATCGCATTCTCTCCAAGGTCGCGCAAAGCACGCATCCGGTGCTGATCCTGGGCGAAAGCGGCACCGGCAAGGAGCTGGTCGCCCGCACCATCCACGCCTACGGTCCTAACTCCGCCAAGCCGTTTCTGCCTGTCGATTGCGGCTCGCTGGTCCCCTCGCTGATCGAAAGCGAACTCTTCGGCTACGTCAAAGGAGCTTTCACGGGCGCCAACCGCTCCCGCGACGGTCTTTTTGTCTCTGCCGAGGGCGGCACGGTCTTTCTCGACGAAGTCGGCGAGCTTTCGCTTGATCTTCAGGCCAAGCTGCTGCGCGCGCTTCAGGAAAAGGAAGTCCGTCCGGTTGGAGCAACGCACCGTGTGCCTATCCGCGCGCGCATCATCGCCGCCACCAACCGCGATCTGGCCGCCATGGTCGAGCGCGGCACCTTCCGCAAAGACCTCTTCTACCGGCTCAACGTCGTCAACCTTCGCCTGCCCGCGCTGCGCGACCGCCGCGAAGATATTCCTCTGCTGGCGGCTCACTTTCTGGATCGGCTGGCGCGCAATCACGGCCAGCGTTACACCCTCAACGACGAAGCGCTGCGCACCATGATGCAGCATGACTGGCCGGGCAACATCCGCGAGCTGGAGCATGCCATCGAGCGCGCCTGCGCGTTGTCTTCCGGCCCGGTCCTGCAACTCGGCGACCTGCCCACGCAGTTGCAGCAGCAAGGCATCGAATTCCACCGCACGCCGCCGCCCGGCGCGCCGAATGCCGACTCCTCCGTGCTGGAGGTTCAGCCGCTGGCCGATCTGGAGCGCGAGGCGATTCTCACCGCCATCCGCACACTCGGTGGAGACAAGCTGCTGGCCGCGCGCCTGCTGGGCATCGGCAAAACCACCCTCTATCGCAAGCTCAAGGAGTACGGCATCGGCGACCCCATGCAGGAGTAGACCCGCTCTCTCGCATTCCACCGCCTGCCGAGCGACTCGCCGCCAGACTCGTTGTTCGTCCTGTCTGACCGCTCGCCGTCCGCTCTCACCTTGTTCGTGGCAACCTTGCCGCGCGCCTTCACCCGGCTCCCGCGCGAGCCGTGAATCAGGAGAACTCTCATGCACGCACTTCTTGTCACCGGAATGGAAGGCGCAGCCAACTGCGCTCAGGCTCTTCAATCCCTGCTTGGCATCACTGTCGAAGCCGCCAGCGGTCGCCGCGCCGCGCTCACCGCTCTGCGCAAACGCGAATACGACCTGGTCGTCGTCGATGATTCCATGGCCGATGCCGATCCGGCCGGAGCCGATCCTCTCTGGGAGGCGATCGGCATGGCGCTGCCGGTCACCGTCAACTTCGCGCTCAGCGGCACCGAACGCGTCGCCCGTGAGATGCGCGCCGCGCTGCACCGTCGTCAGCGCGAACAGGAGTTGGCGCGTCGCGCCGCCGCCACAGCGCTCGAAACCGAGCTGAAGTCCACCGTCGCTGGCCTCTTGCTTCACTCGCAGCTTGCTCTGGCCACTGACCCGCTGCCAGAGCCGATCGCCGGCAAGCTGCGCATGGTCGCCGACCTTGCCGGCAGCCTGCGCGATCAGCTTTCGGCCAGCGTAACGGCGCACTGATCGTATTCCGCAAAGCGCGCAACCGTCGCAAAGGACTACGAGGAGCGGAGGCCACCGTGTCTCCGCTCCATTACTCTGAATACATGCCGCGCAAGCATCCCGAAACCGCCGTCCTGCTTCTCGACTGCCCCGACCAGCCGGGTCTTGTCGCCCGTGTCGCCGGTCTGCTCTTCGATCTCGGCGCCACCATCCTCCACGCCGACCAGCATCAGGACCACGAGCTTGGACTCTTCTTCATGCGCATCGAGTGGACCGCGGCTCAGCCTCGTTCGACGCAGAATCCATCCGCCCAGCCTGATTTCCATGCGCTCGTCGAAGCCTTCCGCGCCGCGTTCACTCCGCTCGCTGCCGCGCTCTCCATGCGCTGGCAACTGCGCCTCACCGGGCAGCGCCCGCGCGTCGCGCTCTTTTGCTCGCAATACCTGCACTGTGCTGCCGACCTGCTCGATCGCGTCCGCTCCGGCGAGCTGCACTGCCAGATCGCGCTCATCGTCTCCAACCATCGCGACGTCGAGCCGCTGGCCGCCTTCCACGGCATCCCGTTTCATCACACGCCGGTCGCGCCCGCCACGCGCACTCAAAGCGAGTCCACACAGCTTCGCCTGCTTGCCGACCACCCGGTTGAACTCGTCGTCCTCGCCCGCTACATGCAGATTCTCAGCCCGGCCTTCGTCGCCGTCTATCCCTCCGCCATCATCAACGTTCATCACTCGTTTCTGCCCGCTTTCATTGGCGCGCGGCCCTATCACGCAGCCCACGCGCGCGGCGTCAAGCTCATCGGCGCCACCAGCCACTACGTCACCACCGCCCTCGACGACGGCCCCATCATCGAGCAGGATGTCGCACGCATCTCCCACCGCGATCAGGTTGAAGACCTCGTCGCGCGCGGCCGCGATCTGGAGCGCGTCGTTCTGGCCCGCGCCGTCGCCTGGCATCTTGACCACCGCATCCTCAGCTTCGGCAACAAGACCGTCGTCTTCGACTGAAGCCGCACGCGCATCCACAGCACGCATCGCATCCACAGCACGCATCGCATCCAGAGCACGCATTGCATCCAGAGCACGCATTGCATCCAGAGCGCCGCTTCCAGGCTCCGGCCTCGCTGCACACCTTCGCTTTTCTTGTTGTCATTCCCGC
>JAJZHE010000159.1 GCA_021804655.1 Acidobacteriota bacterium | reverse complement strand
TCATCCCACAAACCCTCGACGGCGTAGTCACGGCCACAAGCACAGCGGGGGCCTTCACCACCTACACCATCACGCTTGCGCCTTACGATATCTTTCCGGACGTCGCTTCGCTTCCGGGCAGCAACTCGAACTCTCTTCAGAATCCCAACACCGTCGTCGTCTACGCCGATGCTTCCACACGGATGCAAACCTCGGCGGCCATCGCCATCGGCAGCACCTATCGCTTCAACGGACTCGTCTTTGACGACAACGGAACCCTGCGCATGGACAGCGACGCGACCTATGACGGCGTGGCGCAGTAAACGGGTCTGAAATCTCGCGCACTCTTCTGCGCGCTGCATCGGAGAAGAGTGCATTGCAAGCGGCGGCGCTCATTGTGCGCAAGCCGTCGCTATGGGCAGACGAGCGGAATCTTTTACTCTGTGTCGCCTCGATGGCACTGGAGTAAACTTCCCCTATGCAAATCCTTTCCCTGAGCCGCCGCCTTCTCGACAATCCATCCGCATTCACTCCGGAGCTGATGTCTGCCGAGACGGCGCGCGTGCGTGAGCTGTACGCGGCCGGCACGCTGCGACAGATATGGAAGCGCGGCGATGTGGCCGGGGCGGCGATTCTGTGGGAAGCGGCGACGATGGCGGAAGTGGAGGCGGCAATCGAGAGCCTGCCGATTCGCACGGCCGGACTGCTGGAGATTGTGGCGCTGGTGCCGCTGGAGCCGTATCCGGGCTTTGGCATGGCTTGATTTGGCGTGCAACGTTGGCCGACGCTACGGTTTTGCCGGATTGCCGACGAAAAGCGCGTGTTGATCGGACTGGATGGCAGGGTACTCCGGAAGTGCTGGCCCGGTTACACTGTAAAGGGATTTCGCGCATTCATCCGCGTGAGGAAAGAGGACACAAATGGCACTCCCAACACACCTGCATTACACCAAAGAGCATGAATGGATTGCCGTAGATGGCAAAATCGGCACAGTCGGCATTACCGATTATGCCCAGAGCACGCTGGGGGACATTGTCTTTGTGGACCTGCCGAAGGTGGGCGATTCGGTCACGGCGCATCAGACCTTCGGTTCCGTGGAAAGCGTGAAGGCGGTGAGCGATCTTTACTCGCCCGTCTCCGGAACCGTGACGGCAATTAACGCCGATCTGGCGACGACTCCGGACAAGGTGAATGAAGACGCCTATGCGGCGTGGATGATCAAGGTGGAGATGGCGAATCCGTCGGAGCAGGATGCCCTGTTGACGGCCGCAGCTTACGAAGCCTTCATCGCTGAAGAGACAGGGAAATAACCATGCGCTACCTGCCAAAATCGCCCGCCGAGCGCGCGGTCATGCTGGAGCGGATCGGTGTCCGTACCGCGGACGAGCTGTTTCACGTCATTCCGGAAGAGTATCGTCTGAAGCGCGATCTGAAGATTCCGCGGCAGATGGGTGAAAGCGAGATCATCGAGTATTTTCGGAATGCGGCGGCGCAGAACGGCTCGGGATATGCGAGCTTTCTTGGCGCGGGCTGCTATCGGCACTATCGTCCGGTCGTCATTGACTCCATCGTGCAGCGCGGCGAGTTCCTGACCAGCTACACGCCCTATCAGGCCGAGATTACGCAGGGCACGCTGCAGGCGATCTTCGAGTTCCAGACGATGATCTGTGAGCTGACCGGAATGGACGTGGCCAACGCGAGCATGTATGACGGCTCGACCGGCGCCTCGGAGGCGGTCCTGATGGCGGCGCGCATTACCGGTCGCAGCCACTCCGTGGTTGCGGCAACAGTGCATCCGGAGTATCGCGAAGTGATGGCGACCGCCTCGCAGCATCGGGGTTTGCCCAGCACGACGGTTGGCTACGACGCTGAAACGGGACGCGTGAATCTGGACCTGCTGCAGGCCGCGATCACCGACGACACGGCCTGCGTGCTGGTGCAGTCGCCGAACTTCTTTGGCGTTGTCGAGGATATTCCTGCAATCGCTGCGATTGCGCATGCCAAGGGCGCGCTGCTGATTGTTTCCATTGCCGAGGCGGTTTCTCTGGGCGTGGTGCGGCCTCCGGTGGAGGCCGATATTGTTTCGCTGGAGGCGCAGTCGTTCGGAGTGGCGATGAGCTACGGCGGTCCGTTCTGCGGAGTGATTGCGACCAAGGAGAAGTTCATTCGCCAGATGCCGGGGCGGCTGGCCGGGCAGACGCAGGATGCCGACGGCAATCGCGGATTTGTGCTCACGCTGGCAACGCGCGAGCAGCACATTCGGCGCGAAAAAGCGACCTCGAATATCTGCACGAACCAGGCGCTGGTGGCGCTGATGGCGACGGTTTTCCTGACGGTGTATGGCAAGGACGGATTGCGCGAAGTTGCCGTGCAGAATCTGGCCAAGGCCGAGTTTGCCCGCACGACGCTGACGGCGCAATCCGGAGCGGAGGCGCTGTTTGGCGCCAGTCCGCGTTTCAACGAATTTGTGCTGGTGACCGAAGAGCCGGTGGCGGTGATGCAGGCGCGGCTGCTGGAGCAGAAGATTCTGGGCGGAGTGGACCTGAGCCGGTGGTATCCGGAGCTGGGCCATGCAACGCTGTGGTGCGCGACGGAGCTGAATACGCGCGCTCAGATGGAAGCAGCAGCGACGACGCTGGCAGCGCGCGAAGCGGTGGAGGCATAAGCAGGATGGCAAGCGATACGATGATTCCCGTGGAAACAACGACACCGCGCAATACCACGCTGGGCAAGGTGCGCACCCATCCGACGCAGAACGAAGGACTGATCTTTGAGAAGTCCTCGCCGGGCAAGCGCGCCGTGCGCCTGGCTCCGCTCGATGTGCCGGAAGTGGACGCGGAAGCATTGCTGGGCGATGCCTTTCGCGTGGACGCGGCACCTCTGCCGGAGGTGAGCGAGATCGAGATCATTCGCCACTTTACGCGGCTTTCCACCTGGAACTATGCAATCGATCTGGGGATGTATCCGCTTGGCTCCTGCACGATGAAGTACAACCCGCGCGTGAACGAGTTTGTCGCGCGGTTGGAGGGGATTGCCGAGGCGCATCCTTATCAGCCGGAGTCACTGGCGCAGGGTTCGCTGGAAGTTGTGCGCGAGCTGGAGCAATGCCTGATCGAGATCACGGGCATGGACGCGATCACGCTGCAACCTGCGGCGGGCGCGCATGGAGAGTTCACAGGGATTCTGCTGGTGCGGGCCTATCACGAGTCGCGCGGCAATGCGCGGCGCAAGGTGATCGTGCCGGATTCGGCGCACGGAACCAATCCCGCCACAGCGGCCATCTGCGGCTACGAGGTGCAGAACCTCAAGTCCAACTCCCTCGGCATGGTCGATGTCGCCGAACTTGAACGCATCGTCGATGAAGACACCGCCGCGCTGATGCTGACGAACCCTTCGACGATTGGCGTCTTCGAGAGCGAGATTCACAAGATCGCCGAAGTGCTGCATGCCAAAGGCGCGTTGCTCTATATGGACGGCGCGAATATGAACGCGCTGGTAGGCAAGGCGCGTCCGGGCGACTTTGGTGTGGACGTGATGCACCTGAACCTGCACAAGACGTTTTCCACGCCCCATGGTGGGGGCGGTCCCGGTTCCGGGCCGGTGGCCTGCAAGGCGATTCTGGAGCCGTTTCTGCCGACGCCGGTGCTCGCTCGACGCAGCGACGGCATGCTGGGCTGGAACCATGATCGCCCACAATCGGTGGGCCGCGTGCGTGCGTTCTATGGCAACTATGGAATGTTTGTGCGCGCGCTCGCCTACATTCTCGCCAACGGTCCCGACGGACTGCGACAGACGACCGAAGACGCCGTGCTGAATGCAAATTACATTCGCTCCAGCCTGGAAGACCTGTACGAGTTGCCCTATACAACAGCTTCGATGCACGAGGTTGTCTTCAGCGACCGGCGGCAGGCGGCGCGTGGCGTGAAGACGGGCGATATCGCCAAGCGCATCATCGACTATGGCTTCCATCCCTTCACAGTCAGCTTTCCGATGATTGTCTCTGGCGCTCTGATGATTGAGCCGACTGAGAGCGAGTCGAAGGAAGAGCTGGACCTTTTCATCGATGCAATGCGTGCGATTGCACACGAAGCCGAGAAGACGCCGGAGCTGGTGAAGAATGCGCCGCACTCGACGCGCGTCTCGCGGCTCGACGAAGCTACCGCGGCCCGCAAACCCATCCTTCGCTGGAGACCCACCGCGGGCTGAGACCATACGCTTTTTCAGAAGATATTGATTCCATCGAGCATCTGCAATCGGGGGCCAGATTTAATCTGTGCCTGACTCGCAGTCGCACTTCGATCAGATGAAATGGACTCTGGTCTGCGAGATAACTGAATCGTACATAGTCTTCGGCAAGAGTAACGCCGTTCGATTCCAATCCCGCTCCCAAGCTTGGCTCCATCTTTCCCGCCTCAGAGGTCTCGCTCCTCCTGCTTGTACCAACCTCCCAACCTTAAAACTCAAATCAAATGTGCGAAAAATATCGTACGTTATCCGTACGTCATCACACACCCAAGGAGTATCGATAACACTAACCCTCTTTCCAAACTTGCTGAGCCAACTCGCAACACGCGCTTACTCGCAAACGATCGTTACCTACGTTGGTCGCTGCTTATCGATGCCGCATTGAAAGGATTTGATCGAAAATCTTGTCTTTCTTCTCTTGGTCTCTGAGCCTTTTGAACTCGGCCAGGTACTTAGTTGAAGCTACTCGATCTCCTCTTTTCCTGGCTAATGCCGATAGAATGTAATACGCGTTGGTATAGGTCGGATCATGTATTATTGCTTCTCTTAAATTTATCTCTGCATCACTGTCACGCCTGAGATTTTGCATGGTACGTCCGAGTTCGTAATACGCGGTTGCATTAGCGGAATTCATTTGAACCGCTTCCTGCAGTAGTTCCATCGCTTGATTAGGGTCATGATCCTCAAGCGATGCTCCGTAATCGACGAGAGGCCACTCATCTCGAACGTTATGCTCCTGATTCAACTTGATAGCTTTTTCAAAGTTATCAGCAGAAGCTGAATAATTTCCCAGTCCGGCGTAGGTCAACCCAAGATTATCGTAAGCATCTGCGTACTGCGGAGCAAGTGCCAGAGCTTTCTCGGAAGCGGTAACAGCCTTGCCGAACGCGCTCATCGTATAGTAATAGCGGGCCAGTTGATAGTAAAGCTCCGGCAGATCGGATTTCAGCGTAATTGCTCGGTTAAACTCCTGCTCTGCAGCGGATGCCCATCCTGCCTCGACATAGTTGAGTGCATATAACTGGTGAAGACGCCAGTCATTTGGATTCAGTTTGTATGCCAAATTCAATAAAGCAACGGAATTTTCAAATTCTCCCCGACGAAACTGAAGGAAGGCGCCCATATAGATCAAATCCTCGTCTCCATGCCTCCGCTTCATTTCATCCCTTACGCGCGCTAAGCCCTCATCGTAGTTTTTGATTTCTCTATACGTCGATGCGAGATTCACTGCTTCATCGGGAGTCTCCGTCCCGCTTGCGACACATTTCCATAGTGTGATCTGAGCTTCACGATAGCGTTGCTGCATAAACTGCTCATCTCCGAGCGAGCAGGACTGGGAATGCTCCGCCACCCCAGTCGCTGGTGCGAGAAGAAGCAGTGCGACGCTAACCTTGGTCACGACACCCATCATTGCGCAGTCATCCGGACGTGCGGCTTGAGGGCCGCATCTTTACCTTTGTTAGAACTTCCACCTGGGTATGTCAAGATCGCAAATCTCCTCGCCACCGTACCCATCGCAAATATCTATATCTGCTCGAACTGAGCTGGGCTGAGGTAGTTCAAAGTCGAGTGCATCCTTGATCGATCGGCTGTACCAGAGCAGCCAGTCGAGCGTAGCGTCCTTTGCCTCTCTGTGGGTTG
>JAJZHE010000158.1 GCA_021804655.1 Acidobacteriota bacterium | reverse complement strand
TTCTCCGCGACCGTACGCCCGCGACCGTAAGGGAGCGTAGCGGATGTTCGTGGCGCGGCGAGGGCTGGGTGTCCGCGGCTGGCTGTGCCGGAAAATCTGTCAAGCGGTGCGTCTGTGGAAAACCAACCCAAGTGATTCATTGCAATAGTGATAAAAATTTTCAGAAAATGGCAGGTATTTATTCCGAATTCGCTAAGCTTAAAACATTCGCGAGGAACGGAATTGCGGGAGCGGTTGCGGCAGGGCCGCTCCGCTTTTTTGTTGCTTGCAAGAACCTCGGTGTCGGAAATCGGCGGGGCGATGGCGGAGATACACAACAAGGGGACGCAAAGGGAAGAGGAAGCGAATGGGCAGGAAAGACAGAAGAAGGCAATCTTCAACCTGGAAGAAGTGATGGACGATCCGGAGGACGAGGTTCTGGACAATGCGCTCCTGGAGCACATGGCCAGCAAGGCGGACCGGATTGTGGCGAGAAACCTGCTGAAGGTGATCACCTGCATTGGCACCAATGTGGTGGACAAGACGCATGCACCGAGCGTTCGGGTGCTGTTTGAGATTGCCGGCAGAGTGACGACCAAGAAGCCGATCCGTCGGGATGAGTACCGCAGCTTTGCAGAGACGCTGTGGGGCGGAATGAGCGACGACGACGAAGAAGACGACGACGAATAGATGAGGAAGCCGGAGCGCGTGGAAGGCCGGCAGCCTGGCCCGGGATGAGGGCGAGCGAAAAAGATTCCACGATGCGGCCTGCAAGCGATGCGGGCCGCATTTTTTTGTGCGCCGCAGGATGAGTCGGCGCCCGCGCAGAGTTCTGGATTTTGCAGTGGATGAGATGAGCACCAATGACAGGCGGAGAACGATGGGCACAGAGAAAAAGACGGAGAGGAAATACGCAATGAACACTTGGTGGAGCGTTGAGACACAAACCGGAGTTCGGAGGATTGCGCTTCTGCTCGCACTGCTGTGCGCGACGGTCGGCTGGAGCCAGGCCGTGACCACGACAACGGTGGAGGGTACGGTGTATGAGGCCAGCGGTGCGGTTGCCTCCGGCACCTTGCTCCTCAGTTGGCCGTCGTTTACGACCGCCGCCGGCCAGAGCGTCTCCGCGGGGAGCACGTCGGTGACGATTGGCGCGGACGGCTTTGTGAGTGTCAATCTTGCGCCCAACCTCGGCGCTACGCCGGCGGGGCTTTACTACACGGTGATCTATCAGCTTTCGGACGGGACGGTGAACACGGAGTACTGGGTGGTTCCCGCGACGACGACGGCGACGATTGCCTCAGTGGAGGCGCAGGTGCTGCCGGCGGCGCAGGCCGTTCAGGCCGTCACGCAGGCTTATGTCAATCAACAGATCGCCGCTTTGGGCAGCAGTCAGCTCTCCCCCTCCGGTGGCACGCTCACCGGACCACTTACCCTGAGCGGCGACCCCACCACTCCGCTGATGGCCGCCGACAAACACTATGTGGATGAAAGCTTCGCGCAGGCTCTTCCGCTGGCGGGCGGCACCATGACGGGCGCGCTGGGGACGCCGGCGGTGAACGGCGTTGCTTCGCCAGTGAGTGGAACGGCGCAGACGAATCTGCAAACGACGGTGAATGCGGCGGGATCGACGGGAGCGATGATCGTTCCGCCGACTTACGGAGGCACGGACAGCTTCAGCAATCCTGGCGGCGTTCGCGTGGAAGACTGGCGCACGGGCGGAGCGCAGCAGCACGCGCGCAATGTGAAGGAGTTTGGCGCGGTTTGCGACGGTTCGACGGACGATACGGCGGCGTTGCAGGCGGCGATCAACTACGCGCAAAGCCATCATGTCGGGCTGATGCTGCCGTCTGGCATCTGCAAGACGCATCAACTGAACTGGCATCTGGAGTCGATTGCGGGCCAGGGCGCGCAGAACTCGGCACTGATGGGCTTTCCCGGCGAAGATGTGCTGGCGACTACGGCGGATTCGCCGACGCTCTTCTCGGCGACGCACCTGCATGATTTTTCGATCTACGTGGATCAAAGCGTGGATGTGTCGTGCTCGCCGGCTGAGGGCCGCGCGGCGGCCGGTTCCTGCACGGTGAATCGTCCAGTGGAAAACGGCAGCATCTTTTCGCCGAGCGGCAATGGACTGGCCGCGACGGCGGGCAGCGGAGCGGGATGGTCGATCGGCAACTGCGGCATCGCCATGCCGGCGGCGACGGGCGCGGGCGGAAATGGCCTGAAGAATGCGGTGATCGAGAACATGGTTATCGCCACCACCGGCAACGATCCGCTGGGCGGATATACCGGCGCCAGCTCGACGCACACCTGCGGCCTGTATCTGGCGCAATGGCCCACCGGCAGCGCCTTTCGCGGCATCGCCATGCGTGGACTGGGCACTGGCATCGCCATGCCTGCGCTCTCCGCATCTACTCCCGCCGGACTCGCGGCGGACAACAATCAGTGGATCGATCTTGCGCTGAATGTGGTGCATGGATTTGTGGCCGCCGTGGGAGCGAATAACTTTCTGGATGGAGTGAGCGCGCACGCGTGGAACTCGGCGGCAACCGGCGAAGCGCCGACGGGACTGGTGCTGGATTTCTCCTCTGAGGGCCAGGGGTGGACGGTGCGCAATGTGCAGGTCGCGCCGGAGTGGATCGCCGTGCAGCCGCAACTGACGGTGACGACGGTTTCGGGTGCGGTGACGGGCGTCGCGGTTGGGCCGGAGCACGGATTGGGTTTTGATCCGTATGGACCGACGGTTCCGCTTCAGTTCAGCGGAAGCTGCACGGCGGCGGCCAATGCGTCGGTCAACGGGGACGGATCGCTGGGCGCGGTGACGGTGACTTCGGCTGGATTTGGCTGCTCGGCGACGACGACGGCAACGGTGAATGTTGCAGGGACGTGGATGACGGCGCGGGCGGTGAATCTGATCTCGGGCCAGAAGATGACGCTGCTGGGCGGCTCACTGCTGGCCGGAAGCGGCGGCTATACGGTGTGGAACGCGGCTTCTTCAGAGACGCACGAGACGGCGATGCAAGGCGGAGGCACGCTGGTGGCTTCGACGACGCGTTATCCGGCGCTGGTGATTGCGCCGAGCGCGGAGCTGAACGGAGCCGCGAACGGATTTACCGGCTCGTCGAATCGCTTCCAGCAGATCGGCCTGAGTGGCGCGGCCAATCTGGCGGACTCAGGGTTGGGCAACGTCCTGGAGCAGAGCAGTGGCGACAGCGAGCACGCGGTGGAGGCGGCGCGGCTGGACGAAGGACGCGCGACGGCGGATTTTGCGCTGCTGGGCGGCGGCGCGGCGAATCAGGCCTTCAGTAGCCTGAACGATCTCTTCCTGACGGCGGAAGACCTGCTTGCGGCCAGCGGCGAAAGCGTCGGCGCGGGCAGCCAGTCGGGCAAGGATGCGACGGCTCCGGTGACGGGATCGTATGTACGCGCGGTGGGCGGAGCGTGGGACACGAGCGGCAACTGGAGCGTGCGCAATACGGGTGGAACACTTTTGCTGGGCGCGGGATTTCCGGCCGGGACCGGTACGTGGGTGATTGCGGCCAAAGCGGATACAGCAGCGACGCAGGAGCTGAAGCTGAGCGGGACGACGGGGGCGCAGAGCTGCGCGTTTGCCGACCAGACGGTGAGCCTGACGACGAGCTGGCAGATTTTTCGGATTCCCTACAACACGGTGACGGGCAACTCGGCCTGCGACAGCGCGACGGCGGGCAATGCGGTGAGCGCGCAGGGCATGCCGCCGAGCACCTCGACCAACGTGGAGACGGCGTGGATGGCGTTTGTGCCGGCCTTTCAGCAGTTGTTGGTGGCCAATGCGCCGACGGTGCCGGAGCAGGCGGCGAACAAGGCGTATGTGGACCAGGCCGTGGCCAGCCAGATTGCCAGCGGAAGCGGCGAGCTGCCGCTGGCGGGCGGCACGATGACGGGCGCGCTGAATGCGCCGGTGATCGACGGGACGACGAACTGTGCGCTTGCGCCGAGCGTGAGTGGATGTGTGAGCGGAGCGGCATCCGCGTTGATTCCGCCGGGAACGACGGGCAGTTATGCGCAGTTTGCGGCGATGCAGGCGACGGCGCAGTGCGTCTATGATCCGACGCAGAATGGCGCGGTCACTTCGGTGATTCCAGGACAGCTTGGGCAGGGGTATACGGTGGCTCCGCTGGTGACGGTGACGGGCGGCGGCGGAAGCGGATTGCAGGTGACGGCGAACCTGAGCAATGGTGCGGTGACCAGTTACACGGTGGGCAGCGGCGGCAGCGGGTATACAAGCTGCCCGTCGATCTCGGTGGCAGCGCCACCGGCTGCTGCGCAGCCTGCACCGGTGCTGGATCAGCGGCGCGGTGCGACGACCTACTCGGCGGATATTCGCGTGGATGACTTTGGCTGCGCGGGCGACGGGGTGACGGACGATACGCAGTGCTTCAACAATGCGATCGAGTTTGCGACCGGCAATGGAGCGCACGCCGGATCGGTGACTCTGACGCAGGGCAAGACGTACTTCATCGGGACGATCACCGGGTATATGCAGACGGCGTGGGACGACGGCACGGCGCCGAGTACAGACACCTGCAACGGAGTTCCCTGCACCAATCTGGCGCCGGAGACGCCGGGGTATCTGGGCTATGCGATTCGCATCCCCAGCGGACAATCGACGCCGCTGACGATCTATGGCAACGGGGCGACGATCACGTCGAGCTTCACGGGCAGCGCCGCTTCGGCTTCGCAGTACACGATGGCCGCGCCGTACTTTGCGATCTTCGGCTCGGATACGTCGATTGCATCGTGGAATCTGTATGACCTGAACATCACGCAGGCGTTCATTGGTGCGACGGCGGTTTCGGCGGCCTATTGGCAGTGGGACCGGGTGACGATGAATGGCGTGGGCATGGCGTTGTTGCTGGGGTCTTCGCAGTTCGATCAGTTCCACAACCTGAATCTGCAGGGGATGATGTCGGGGTTGATTATCGGCGGCTGGTGGAAGTCGCGCGCGCCGGGAACAAGCGTGGAAGGCGGCGCGGTGGTGAACGAGTACAACCTGGGCGACGGGACGAGCGTGGACGGGGTTGTTTTTTACGGTTACAACTGGACGACACAGGCGCAGTCGCAGACGGGGCAGAATGCTCTGGATACGTGGTTCAACACGTACTTCTTTCATGTGCAGGACAACCAGACGCGTTTGACGGACCAGAACAAGGCTCCTGCGGGAGGGGTGACGGATTCGCTGTGGCGCGGGATTTATCACGTGATGTTTGCCACCTATTCGCGCTATGACCGGCCGGTGATTGGTGTGTATCTGCACAATGCGAATATCAAGTACACCCAGAACTATCCGATTATCGCCACGGCGGCGACGGGTTGGACGATCGACTCGATTGGGACGGAGTATGTGGGGTGGTGCGACTCGAACAGCAGTTTTGGAGCGTACGGGTCAGCGAGCTGTCCGAATCCGTATGACAGTGTGGATAACGAGCTGATGGGCGCGGTGCTGCTGTACGACTTCCAGAACATGACGGCGCGGAATATCAATGTGACGGGATCGCCGATCGCGGATACGGTGGCGGAGCCGCCGCAGGTGAGTCTGTCGCAGCAGGTGAGCGATTTCCGATATGGCCTGACGAACACGGACAGCCTGGCGTCCTCGGCGGTTGTGCCGCGGACGGCATCGGCGACGACGACACGATACAACGTGGGCGTATCGACAGGTACGACGTTGCCGGGCGAGGTGAACTTCGACTCTGGCGAGCTTTGCCTGCATGGAGTGGTGGGCGGATATGGAGATGCGTGGTGTCTGCGAGCGGCGGATGGATTGAATGCAAGTGAGAATCAGCCGCCGCGCTACCTGGTGCTGGAGAACGACGGGTATGTGGGCATGCAGGGGCAGACGGCGGTGCAGATGCC
>JAJZHE010000157.1 GCA_021804655.1 Acidobacteriota bacterium | reverse complement strand
TCTGGCAGGTTTTGCCGCTTTGCCCGACGGGTTATGGCAACTCGCCGTATGCGGGGAGTTCTGCGTTCGCGGGCAGTCCGTATCTGATCAGCCTGGAGTTACTGGCTGAGTGGGGCTGGATGGAGCCGGGTTTGGTGTCGAACAAGCTGGATGCACTGCCGGATGCTGGTGGGCGAGTGGATTTCGATGCTGTGGAGACGCAGAAGCTTCCCGTACTGCATGAGGCTGCGCAAAATTTTCTGGAGCGCGGCCCGAACGACCCAGAGATGGGGCAGCAGTGGCTTCTCTTTGCAGATTTTTGCCGCGATCAGCAGGGATGGCTGGAGGATTACGCTCTCTATGCCGTGCTGCGGCGCACCTACCAGACCGGAGCGTGGGCGAGCTGGCCGGAGCCGGTGCGCCGACGGGACGAGCCGACGTTGGCCGCGCTGCGTGCTGAGCATGCGCCGGCCGTTGCGATCGAGCGTGTGTTGCAGTTTGCCTTTGACTTGCAATGGAGACGGCTGCGCGCGGCGGCGAATACGGACGGCATCCGCATTCTGGGCGACATCGCGATCTTTGTGAGCATGGATTCGGCGGATGTTTGGGCGAATCCGAATCTCTTTCAACTGGATGAGGATTTGCAGCCGGTGAGGGTGGCAGGAGTGCCGCCGGATTATTTTTCACCAACGGGGCAGCGATGGGGCAATCCACTGTATGACTGGGAGGCGATGCGCACGAGCGGTTACGCGTGGTGGATTGAGCGCCTGCGCCGCGCATGCGAGCACTTCGACCTGGTGCGGCTGGATCACTTTCGCGGATTCGAGGCGTTCTGGTCGATCCCTGCCGATGAAGAGACGGCCGTGAACGGGGAGTGGGTGAAGGCACCGGGACGAGAGCTATTCCGGCATCTGGAGTCAGCGCTGGGGCCACTGCCGCTGATTGCCGAAGACCTGGGCGTGATTACGCCGGAGGTGGACGCGCTGCGGCAGGAGTTTGCGATGCCGGGGATGCGCGTGATGCAGTTTGGCTTCAGTTCGGTAGAGGCGCACAACCATCTGCCGCATCGGTTTGATGCGCAGACGGTTGCGTATACGGGGACGCATGACAACGATACGACGCCGGGGTGGTGGGCACAGGCAGGCGCAGAGGAGCGCGCGGCAGCCGAGCACTACATCGGTCCGGTGGGCGACAACGGCGCGTGGGCGACATGGGGACTGATGCGCGCGTTGCACGCTTCGGTGGCTTCGTTGACGATTGTGCCGGCCCAGGATGTGCTGGGCCTTGGCTCGGAGGCGCGCATGAACACGCCGGCTGTGGCTGAGGGCAACTGGAGCTGGCGCGCTGGCCCGTGGAGGTTGCCGGAGATGGTCGGGTTAGCCCAGGGCCTGGAAGGGCTAGCGCTGGTGATGGATCGAGATAACGATCCGCTCTCGGAATTGGTTTTGGAAGACGATCCTGAGAATTGCGATACTGACAGGAAGCACACCTTACGGTAGATCGATGAGTGACCGCTCCCCTGAAGTTCGCAAGACGCCGCCGACGGTGTATCCGTCGGCTGGGGGGCAGTTGACTCACGGATCGAAGCATGGACCCGAAGATGGGGTTGAACATGGATCGAGGTATGGTTCAACACATGCGGCGTCGATCTCGGTTTCGTCTTCGACCGGCTTCTGGCGACGACTGCTGATGTTCATGGGGCCTGGATTTCTGATTTCGGTGGGCTACATGGACCCCGGCAACTGGGCAACGGACCTGGCGGGTGGCTCGCGGTACGGGTACACGCTCCTGTTTGCAATTCTGATTTCGAGCCTGATGGCGATCCTGCTGCAAAGCCTTTCTTTGCGACTAGGCATCGCTTCAGACCGCGACCTGGCTCAACTTTGCCGCGAGCGCACACCGCGCTGGGCGAGCTTTGCGCTGTGGCTGCTGGCGGAGATTGCCATTGCGGCCTGCGATCTGGCCGAGGTGATCGGATCGGCGATTGCGCTGCAACTTCTGTTTCATTTGCCCCTGCTGGCGGGCGTGCTGGTGACGGGCGTGGATGTGCTGCTGATCCTGCTGCTGGAGCGGCGCGGTTTTCGCACGATTGAAGCTCTGGTGATGGTGCTGATTGGGACGATTGCCGTACTTTTTAGCATTGAAATCGTGCTGGCCCGTCCGGAGTTTGCACCCATGTTCCATGCGCTGTTCATTCCGTCGAAGGCGATGGTGACCGATCCGGCAATGCTCTATATTGCGATTGGCATTCTGGGTGCAACCGTGATGCCGCACAATCTCTATCTCCATTCGTGGCTGGCGCAGATGCGCGATTATCCTCGAACGCCAGAGGGCAAGCGCGAGGCCATCCGATTTTCCGATCTCGACTCGGCAGCAGCGCTGACGTTTGCGTTCTTTGTGAATGCGGCGATTCTGGTAGTAGCCGCAGCGGTCTTTCATCGCGCGGGCTACACCGGGGTGGCGGAGATTGAGGATGCGTATCGGCTGTTGTCGCCGCTGCTGGGGGTGACGGGAGCAAGCGCGCTGTTTGCCATTGCGCTGCTGGCATCGGGGCAAAACTCGACGTTGACAGGTACGCTGGCCGGGCAGGTGGTGATGGAGGGTTTTCTGGACCTTCGGATGAAGCCATGGCTGCGACGGCTGGTAACGCGGATGACGGCGATTATTCCGGCTGTGCTGGTTGTTCTTTGGTACGGAGAACATGGCGTCGCAAAGTTACTGCTGCTGAGTCAGGTGATCCTGAGCATGCAACTCAGCTTTGCGGTGATTCCGCTGGTGAAGTTTACCGGAAACCCGGAGATCATGGGCCGGTTTGTGAATCCTCGCTGGCTCCACATGCTGGCCTGGCTGGTGGCCGTGGTCATCGCGGCGCTGAATGCGTGGCTTCTGGTGGAGGCCGTGCGCGGTTAAGCAGAGATTTCCCATTGGCTTATGCCCGCTGCTTTACATGCGCAACCCGCAGCGCTGAGAATGAAGCAGCAGTTCAAACTCACTTTGGGGTACTGACATGCCGCTCTCTGGAGAAGCCATCCGCCTGATGAACTACATTGACGACGTTTCCGTCACCCTGCGCCGCATCCTGACCGGTGTGGCCACGCTGGATGACGAAGAGCGCGCACTGGTCTCCGCGCATCTGCAGCAGGCCAGCCCCAGCGCGCAGGATGTGCTGGACGCGCTGAAGGCGCGATAACCCACAGCCGCATCGCTTGTACACGGGTGACTGCGCACAAACGAGGAACCACGGATGACAAAGCCGCCGGAGATGACGCTGGCGATCATCGGAGCCGGTCCGCTGGGGCAAAGCCTGGCGCTGCGTGCGGCGCAGGCGGGCATTTGTGTGGTGCTGGAAGATGTGATGCCCTCGAATCTGCGTCATGCGCAGGAGCAGTTGAGGCAGGCTCTGGGTGAGGCTTTGCATGCGTCAAAGAACCGCGTTGCGGTGACGTTTGTGTCCACCGTGGAGGACGCAGTGCGGGAGGCAGACCTTGCAATTGACTGCGTTCCGGATGAGTTGGAGTCGAAGCTTGAGATTTTCAGCCTGCTGGACAGGATGGCTCCGCCGAAGACCATCCTGCTGACGCCGACGAAGGCGCTTTCGATTGCGGATCTGGCAAGCTGTACCTATCGCGCGGAGCGATGTCTGGCCATTGCGCTTGGAGCGCAGGAACTTGCTACAGATGCGGCAGCGCGTGGCTCTGTGGTTCCGCTGCGGCGAACGGCGAAGACGGATGCGGATGCCGAGGCACTGGTCGTCCACTTCTGGAGCTTGCTTGGCTGCTCGGTGGCTGTGGAGACGGATTGCGCATAAGCTTTGCCGCGATGCGTGAATTCGGCAGAAGCCGAGCGGATGCTCAAGTACTCAGCCTCAGCCCAACATCAATGTGCAGATTTACCGGCGATTGATGCTGTGAATCGGGTTGCCGTCAGGATCGATTCCGATGGGCACCCCGTGTTCGTCCAGACCACCGGCAAGGGGCATGCGGCGCATTTTTTTGCGCGGTTTGCCCAGCGCTTCATCCACGCGGAAGAAGCCGGCTGCCATGACTGCGAGCATGGGGATTGCAACGAGGATTGCGGTAAGGTTGGAGCTGATTTCCATGGACTTGTTCCTCTCGCCTTCTTTGGCGGGTAACAGAGATATCGGCACGATGGTGAGCGATATTTACTTACCAAAGTAACAGAATCATGGTTACCTTCACAAGAGGTACGCAGGCGAGACAAATTTGGATTGCCTTTTCTTCCGATTGCCAGCGTTTGCAGCGATTATGCCCAGTAACTGCGGTCAAGCGTACGGTACTGGATGGCTTCTGCGAGGTGGGGGACGGCGAGCGACTCCGCGCCTTCGAGGTCGGCGATGGTGCGTGCGACTTTGAGGATGCGGTCATGGGCGCGCGCGCTGAGTCCTTGCTGCTGCATGGCGCGTTCCAGCAGACGTTCCGCATCGGCACCGAGTTCGCAGTGGGCGCGAATCTGGCGCGTTGTCATCTGGGAGTTGGCGAAGATTTTATCCTTGGCACGGTGGAAGCGTTGACGCTGGCGTTCGCGCGCGGCCATCACGCGCTCACGAATCTGCGTTGAGCCTTCGGCTGCGGCACTGCTGCGAAGTTCCTTGTACTGGACGGCTGGGACTTCGATGTGGATGTCGATGCGGTCGAGCAGCGGGCCGGAGACTTTGGAGACGTAGCGCTGGATCATGGGTGGTGTACACATGCACTCGCGCGATTTGTCGTTGAAGTAGCCGCAGGGGCAGGGATTCATGGCCGCGGCGAGCATGAAACGAGCCGGAAAGGTGAGGGACATGCTGGCCCGGGCGATGGTGACGGTATGCTCTTCGAGCGGCTGACGCAGGACTTCGAGCACGTTGCGGGGAAACTCCGGCAGTTCGTCGAGAAAAAGCAGGCCGTTGTGCGCCAGCGAGACTTCACCTGGGCGTGGAACGGCTCCGCCGCCGATGAGGCCCGCGTCGGAGATGGTGTGGTGCGGGGCGCGAAACGGGCGCTGGGCGACAAGGCCGGCAGCGGGATCGAGGACGCCGGCGACGGAGTGAATTTTGGTGGTTTCGAGAGCTTCGTCGAAGGTGAACGGAGTGAGGATGGACGGAAGCCGTTTGGCCAGCATGGTTTTGCCAGATCCGGGAGGTCCGATCATGAGAATGTTGTGTCCACCAGCGGCGGCAACTTCGAGCGCTCGCTTGGCTGTCTGCTGTCCGCGCACGTCGCTGAAGTCAGCGGAATAGTGTTGCAACTCGGCCAGAAGCGCGTCGGTTGCGGCTTCAAACCGCTTGCGCTGCACCTCGCCCAGCAGAGTCGAGTTGAGCAGATCGATGACATCAATAAGCGTAGTGACGGGATAGACGTTGATGCCCTGGACGACAGCAGCTTCCGGTGCATTGACGGCGGGGACAAGCAGATTTGGAATGCCGCGTGTGCGTGCGAGGATCGCAATGGAGAGGATGCCCGGGACGGGGCGCAGCGTTCCGTCCAGGCCAAGCTCGCCGACGAGCAGGAACTGGCTGAGGTCTTTCAGATGCAGTGCGCCGTATGCGCTGAGGATGCCGACGGCGATGGGCAGATCGAAGCCTGCACCTTCTTTTTTCAGGTCTGCGGGAGCCAGGTTGATGGTGATGTGCGTGGGCGGGACGAGAAAGCCGGAGTTTTTCATTGCTGAGCGTACGCGGTCGCGGCTTTCGCGAACGGCGGCGTCGGGCAGTCCGACGGTGTGGAAGCGGTCTTCTTCGGTTACGGTTCCGCTCAGGTCAACTTCCACATCGATGAGGTTGGCATCGATGCCATAGACGGCAGCGCTGAGAATTTTAGCCAGCATAAGCAGTTACCGGCGAGTGTAGCATTGCGGGCCGCTGGCAGGAGTGGGAAGGTGCCTTCAGGGCAGTGCCGACGCATAT
>JAJZHE010000156.1 GCA_021804655.1 Acidobacteriota bacterium | reverse complement strand
CAGGGCAAACGCACCATAGCGGCTACATGCAGCGGCGAGTGGAAGGATTGAACTGGGGAGATGGAGATTCCGCTGAAGCAATTTGCCGAATTGCAGGATCCTCGTTTGGCGCGCACGCGGCGTCATTTGTTGGGTGATATCGTGTTGCTTGCCATCGCGGCTATTCTGAGCGGCGCGGAGGGATGGGACGATATGGAGCGCTATGGCAAGGCCAAGCGGGATTGTCTGAAGAGCTTTCTGGCTTTGCCGTTTGGTATTCCGTCGCACGATACGTTCAACCGCGTTTTTCAGGTTTTGGAGCCAGCCGAGTTGAAAAAGCAGTTTCTGGACTGGGTCAGTGTGATCGCCCGGCGCACCCAGGGCGAAGTGGTGGCTATTGACGGCAAGAGCTTGCGCGGAACTGGCAGCAGTGACAGCAAATCGCTGGTCCACATGGTCTCGGCCTGGGCCAGCGCCAACAACCTGGTGCTCGACCAGCGCAAGACCGACGCCAAGTCGAATGAAATCGAGGCCATTCCCGAACTGTTGCGCGTGTTGGAGCTGAGCGGCACTACAGTGACCATCGATGCCATGGGCTGTCAGAAGAACATCGCAGCCCAGATCGTCGAACAGCAGGCCGACTATATCCTGGCGGTCAAGGAGAACCAGCCATGGCTTCTGGCCGACATCAAGGATTCTTTCCAGATGCTGGAGCCTGCCAGCGTCAATGAACAGATTGACTGCGGACATGGGCGCGTGGAAACCCGCCGCGGCGCAGTCGTGACCGACCTGAGCCTGCTGGACAACACGCAGAACTGTGTCGGCCTGCGCTCGATCATTCGCATCCAGGCCAAGCGCCATCACAAGGCCTCAGGCAAGCAGGAGCGCGAGACCCGCGATTACATCTCCAGTCTCCAGCCCGATGCGGCGCGGCTCAATACGGCGATTCGCCAGCACTGGGGCATCGAAAACAAACTGCACTGGGTGCTGGACGTGGCCTTTGGCGAAGATGCTCGCCGCAAACGAGCCGCAAACGCAGCCCAGAACTTCTCACTGCTGAATCGCATTGCCTGGAACTTGATCCGAAAAGACAAGTCCACCAAAGGCAGCGTTCGCGCCAAACGCCTTCAGACCGCATGGGACTACACTTTCCTCTGGCAACTCATGGTTGAGCGAAAAGCATGACGCGTTTGCCATGCCAAGGTCCCCGGGAACGCGCTGAGCAGCAAGGCCGAAGGCGATATTCTGAGAACGTATGCTTTCTCTGCAAAATGCATCGATGCGCTTTGGGCCGCGTGTGCTCTTTGAAGACGCAAACTGGCTCATCACTCCGCGCGAGCGCACGGCCCTGGTCGGCGGCAATGGCGCGGGCAAATCGACGCTGATGAAACTGCTGGCCGGCGATGAATCGGTGGGGCAACTGGATCGTGGCCAGATTGAAAGGACACGCGGACTTTCGATGGGTTATCTGCCGCAGGATGGCCTGCGCATGACCGGACGAACCGTTTTTGAAGAGTGTCTGAGCGTCTTCGATGAACTGCGCTCCATGCACGCGGAATTGGAGGAGCTTGCCGAAGCACTGGCAACGCTCGACCACGAAGGCGCAGAATATACCGCTGCTGCCGAGCGCTTCTCACTACTGCAAAGCCGCGTGCAACTGCTGGACGGTTATGCTCTGGATGCGCAGGTCGGGAATGTGCTCAGCGGCCTTGGTTTTGACAAAATTGACTGGGCGCGTGGAACCGAGGAGTTCAGCGGCGGCTGGCAGATGCGCATTGCGCTGGCCAAGTTGCTGCTGGCAAGGCCCAATCTTCTGCTGCTGGATGAACCGACGAATCATCTGGACCTGGAGACGCGCAATTGGCTGGAAGAGTATCTGCGCAATTATCCGTTCGGCTACATTCTTATCTCACACGATCGATATTTCCTGGATGTGACAGTCGATCGCACGGTCGAGTTGTGGAATAAGCGCCTGCATATCTACGCCGGAAATTACTCGAAATATTTACAGGCAAGAGACGAGCGGCGCACACAACTGCTCTCTGCCTATCGCAATCAGCGCGAGCAGATTGAACACCTCGAAGCGTTCATCCAGCGCTTCCGCGCGCAGGCGACGAAGGCCAAACAGGTGCAAAGCCGCATCAAGGAACTGGAGCGCATCGAGCGCATTGAAATTCCGGATGAAGAGCCAGTCGTACATTTTCGTTTTCCGCAGCCACCGCCGTCCGGACGCGTCGTTGCATCGGCCCAGGCGCTGAGCAAGCAGTACGGGACAAAGGAAATTCTGCGCAACGTATCGTTCACCATCGAGAGGGGCGACAAGATCGCTCTGGTGGGCAAGAACGGAGCAGGAAAATCGACGCTCATCAAACTGCTGATCGGCGCGGAGCCTCCCAGTGTTGGCAAGATTGAACTGGGACACAATGTTCTGGCCGAGTACTTTGCGCAGGACCAGTACAAGGTTCTGGATCCGAAAGAGACGCTGCTCGGCTCCATCAGTCGCGCTGCACTGCGCATTCCCGAGGTGGAACTGCGGTCGCTGCTGGGCTGTTTCCTGTTCAGCGGCGATGATGTCTTCAAGCCGCTCGGCGTGCTTTCCGGAGGCGAAAGAAATCGTTTTGCGCTGGCGCGTATTCTGGTTTCGCCGTCAAACTTTTTGCTGCTGGACGAGCCGACGAACCATCTGGACATGCGCGCCAAGGAAGTGTTGCTGGAGGCAATCGAAAACTACTCGGGAACAGTGATTTTTGTCTCGCACGATCGGTATTTTCTGGATCGACTCGCTACGCGCGTGCTTGACGTGAACGATGGCGAGGTGACAAGTTATCCGGGCAGCTTTCCAGAATATCTGCGTGATCGAGAAGCGGCAGAGAACGCTGCTGCTCCAACAACGCAACTGGTTGCAGCGGCTTCGGTAGCGAAGTCCATCGCTGCGGCACCAGCAGCGCCCATTTTGCAGAGCCAATCCTCGGCGACCGTGCGCAGGTTGAATCCCATTCGCCTACGACAGATCGAGGATCGATGTGCGTTCCTCGAAGAGGAAGTTCCTCGACTGGAAGCCGCGATTGCCACCACGGAAGCCGAACTTGCCCGATTCATCTCTGCCGAAGCGACGCAGCGACAGGCGGTGCTGATGGAAGAGTTGAAATCGCAGCTTGCTGCCGCCACGGCGGAGTGGGAAGAAGCCATGCTGTTGCTGGAAGAGCAATCCAACTCGGTGTGAAGCCGGTGCAGTGCGCGCCTTCCTTGTTTATTTAAACAATGCTTCGCCGACCTCGATCATCGTCATCTTTGATGCTTAAAGCAAACCGCGATAGTCTAAAAGCAATGTTGCGCCGCCTGGCCATCTCGATGTTGATGATCTTTGCCTTGGCACAGGTATCCACGGTCAGTTGTGTAGTCCACTGTGCGGCAATGCGACGTGCTGCAAGCGCGACAGCGGCAATGAGTGGGTGCACGGGAATGGCGATGGGGCAGAATACTTCTGTCGCAGGCAATTCTGCGTGGAAGATGGCAGGCCCATCGACGATGCCGTGTACGGGGCAGTGTGGCGAGCAGCAGGTTGCAGCAGAGTCACGCTTTGCAGTCACTTCCACGCACACAAGCGTAGATCGGATTGCGGAAAATCTTGCGCCTTCTTTCTCCGATGTCCACCGGCCAAACAGGACAGTGAGATTTGTGGATTCGCATCGACGGTTGTCGCTCATTCCTCTCTCCATCCCTCTTCGTATCTGATTTCCTCCGTTTTCCCTGATCTCAAGTGCTCGGCATCTGCGGGACAGATGCCGTCGACACAGAATTTGTGTGGATGTGACTGCGCGTGGAAAAACGACGCGCTGAGGGATGGAAGAATGAAGACAAGTCAGAAAGCATGGCCAGTCACGCTGACGCGGCGCAACTTTGTCATGGGCGCTGCCAACGCAGTGACAGCGATCGCGTGCCTTGGCTGGACAGATGGGATGCTGGCTCAGAAATTTTCAAAGACTGAGCTGCGCGGGACACATTTCGAGTTACGCGTGGATGAGCGGACGGTCAACTTCACTGGCAAGCGACGCAGAGCGACGGTCGTGAACGGATCGATTCCTGGCCCCACGCTGCGCTGGCGCGAGGGAGATTTTGTGACTGTCGGCGTAACCAATCGCCTGCGTCATCCGACTTCGATTCACTGGCACGGAATTCGACTGCCTGCCGGGATGGATGGCGTTCCGGGCTTGAGCTTTCCAGGAATAGCGCCAGGCGAACGCTTCGTTTATCGCATTCCAGTGATGCAGCGCGGCACCTACTGGTATCACAGCCACAGCGAATTTCAGGAGCAGACCGGACTCTATGGCGCGCTGGTGGTGGAAGGGCGCGACGCGGATGAGGTCGCAGCGGATCGTGAGCATATAGTGCTGCTTTCCGACTGGACGGACACTGATCCTGAGACAGTCTTCAGCAATCTGAAAGAGCAAAGCGACTTCTACAACTACCATCGTGAAACGATTGGCAACTTTGCGCATTCGGTGCATGAGCAGGGGCTGCGCACGACGCTGGAGCAAAGCCGGATGTGGGGACGGATGAACATGAGTCCGTCGGACATTGCTGATGTTTCCGGTGCGACGTATACCTATCTGATGAACGGCAATGCTCCGCGTGCGAACTGGACTGGATTGTTCCGTCCAGGAGAACGCGTGCGCCTGCGCATCATCAACGGTTCGTCGATGACATTCTTCGATCTGCGTATTCCCGGGCTGACACTGACCGTCGTGCAGGCGGATGGAAACACCGTTCAACCAGTGGAGGTGGATGAGTTTCGCATTGCTCCGGCGGAGACCTATGACGTGATCGTGCAGCCCAGGGAAGATCGCGCATACACGATCTTTGCGCAGGCCGAGGATCGATCCGGCTTCGCACGTGGAACCCTTGCGGCGTGCCCGGGGCAAACGGCAGAGATTCCACCGATGGACCCACGACCGGTACGCACCATGACCGACATGGGCATGAGCATGGCATCCAGGACGGGAATGCGTGGCATGAAGCAGAGTGATTCCGCGGCAGACATGGAGATGGGCAGCATGGAGATGAAGCCCATGGATATGGAGCAGGCGACTGCAAAGCAGAAAGGGATGGACAGGAGCAAAGATGCGGAACAAGCCCCCACACTCCCTGGCGCTACATTGTCAATGAGTACAATCCAGCCGTTGCCACAGCCGGGACCAGGAGTTCGTCCGACGGCATTACCGAATCTGCGCGCGGAGAATGGTCACTCCGGAAGTGTTGTTCTGCGCACAGGCCCGCAGGTGGACAACGTTGCTGTCGCGGTGACCGAGCGATTGAACCAGCCAGGAGACGGCCTGGATGAAAATGGTCGACGCGTGCTCACCTATGCGGATCTGCGCGCGCAATATCCTGGCGTTGATCCACGACCGCCGGAGCGGGAAATTACGCTGCACCTCTCCGGCAATATGGAGCGCTATATCTGGGGCTTTGATGGCAAGAAATTTTCCGATGCGCATCCCATTCAATTGCGACTCGGAGAACGAGTGCGCTTCGTTCTCATCAACGACACCATGATGGAGCATCCCATACATCTGCACGGCTTGTGGAGCGAACTGGAGACGGGAAACGGCGCGCACAATCCATACAAGCACACGGTAATTGTCAAGCCCGCCGAGCGTGTCAGCTACCTGGTCACTGCGGATACTCCCGGCAAGTGGGCGTTCCATTGTCATCTGCTATATCACATGGAGGCCGGGATGTTTCGCGTGGTGGAGGTGGCATGATTTTGCGACGCTATCGCGACTCAAATATGCGAATGATTTCCATCCTGTTTCTTGTGATTTTCGGTCGTTGGGGCGCTCTGCAAGCGCAGCAGATGAAGATGTCGTCCGTGATGCCGGAGCACCAGTTTACTCACGTCATGCTGGATCAGCTTGAGGGTCGTACCAGCGGAGCATCGAACGAG
>JAJZHE010000030.1 GCA_021804655.1 Acidobacteriota bacterium | reverse complement strand
CCTTCACCGCATGCCATTCATGGGCAAAGGTCACAAAGCTCAGGTTCACGGCGTTCAACATCAGCTCAATCGACATGAAGATCGAAATCAGGCTGCGCTTGATCAGAAATCCCACCACGCCCAGCGTGAACAATGCCGCGCTCAGGATCAGATACCACTCTGCGGGAACTGCTGTATTCATGCTTCTCCGTTATCCTTTCTGGCCAATGCCACAGCCCCCAGAATCGCAATCAGAATCAGCACCGAGGTCAGTTCAAACGGCAGCAGCAGATCACGAAACAAGACCTTGCTCAGCTCCTGAATCGTCGTCACGCCATCGCTCAGCGAGATCATTCCATAGTGCCGTCCCGCCCGCAGAATCGTCGCCGCCAGCACCGCCAGCAGCACCACAACCGCCGGCAAGCCAATCGTCTTCGCCGTCTTGCTGCCCCAGGTCTTTTCTTCGCGGCCTTCATTCAACAGCATCACCACAAAGGTGAACAGAACCATAATCGCTCCCGCGTAGACGATAATCTGCGCCATCGCCAGGAACTCCGCGCCCAGCAGCAGATACAGCACCGCCAGCGACGCCATCACCACAATCAGGGACAGTGCGCTGTTGATCGGATGCTTCTGCAGCAGCAGGTTCACAGCCCCTGCCAGCGCAAACAACGCGAAGATGAGAAACAGTACCAGATGCATCTGTAATCCAGTTTCCTCGTGCCCAGGTTTGTTTCCGTTTGCCTGTGTGCACGACGCACAAGCCTGAAGTGATCCCGCATGAGAAGCCCTGCGCGCGCCGCAGATTCTTCCCGATTGTAAATTACAGCAACGCCAGCACCAGGCTGGTTCCCACAATGTTCAACATCGCCACCGGAAGCAGAAACTTCCAGCCAAATCCCATCAGTTGGTCATAGCGGAAGCGCGGCAGCGTTCCGCGCACCCAAATGTAAAGAAAGAGAAAACAGAAGACCTTGGCCACAAACCAGAACAGCGGCGCCAGTGCATGAACAAACAGATTCTGCGGTGGTGGAATCAAATCGCCAAACGGACTCGTCCAGCCGCCCAGAAACAGCAGCGTCGCCACGCAGCCCACCGTGATCATATTGCCGTACTCGGCCATGAAAAACATGGCGAACTTCATCGAGCTGTACTCGGTGTGATATCCGCCCGTCAGCTCCGTCTCCGCCTCCGGCAGGTCAAACGGCGCGCGGTTCGTCTCCGCATACGCCGCCATCAGATAGATCAGGAAAGCGACAATCTGCCCGCCGCCAAAGATATTCCACGACGCAATCCCGTGCACCGCCTGCACCTTCACAATATCGGTCAGCGAAAGCGACTGCGCGCGCAACACCACGCCCACCAGCGACAGCCCCAGCGCCAGCTCATAGCTCACCATCTGCGCCGAAGCGCGCAGCGAACCCAGCAGCGAATATTTGTTGTTCGATGACCAGCCGGAGAGCGCAATCCCGTACACCCCGATCGAAGTCACGCACAGCAGCACCAGCAGGCCGATATTCAGGTCGGAGATTTCAAACAGCCGCATCCCGTGCCACGTCATCGACGCGCCAAATGGAATCACCGCAATCGAAAGCAGGGAACAGGTCAGCGCGATCAGCGGCGCCAGCAGGTAGATCGGCCGATAGACACCCGACGGAATGATATCTTCTTTCAGAAACAGCTTCAGCCCATCCACCAGCGGCTGCAACAGACCAAACGGACCCACGCGGCTCGGCCCCCAGCGGTTCTGAATGCGCCCCACCAGCTTGCGCTCCAGCAGAACCGTATAGGCGACAGCCGTCAGGAAGATCACCAGCACGACGACGACTTTCACCAGACTCAAAACCACAAACATCCAGAGTTGCACGCTTGCTGTCCTTTCCACATCCGGGGGTCAACGCCCCGCATCCCAATGCCTAATCCGCCGCCTGCGCTGCCTGTGCCGCCTGATACTTCCCAATCGCCTGCAACGCGCCGGTCCGCTCGCTCAGCAACCCGGAATCGAACAGCCCCGGATGCGTCGCCACCACGCCATCCTTGCGCTGCAACAGCGCATCGATCGAGACAAAACCCGTGCCCGGCTCGGTCGATGATTCATTGCCCGCAAACAGGTTCAGCCGATCCAGAGCATAACCCTGCACCAGCCGTTCCATCTCGTCCAGAATGGCAAACGGATCAAACGGGCTGAGCTTCGGTTCCAGTCCATTGGCCGCCAGCCACACCGCATGACGATCCGCTTCGCCGGCCTGCGCCCCGCGCGTCTGGCCCATATCCGCGCGCACGCCCTGGAACTCGCCAAACGGCACCAGCGTCCGAACATCGACGCCCATCGCCCCGGCCATGCGCACCAGAATCTCAAAGTCCGACTTCACGCCCGCCTTGTCCGCAGCCTTGCGCACCATCTGCACATCGCCATAGCAGTTCGTCACCGTTCCGGTCTTCTCATACAGGCTCGCCGTCGGCAACACCACATCCGCCTCCGCCGCCGTCCGCGTCAGGAAGCAATCCTGCACCACCACGAAAGCATTCTTCAGCGCACCCTCCGTCACGCCATGCGCGGCAAACGGATCGGCGCCCACCACCAGCAAACCCTGCAATCCGCCGCCTGCCGCCGCTTCCAGCATCGCAGTCGCGTCTTTCCCGCTCGTCGTCGGCATGCCCGCCAGCGCATCGTGCAGCGGCTGCTCCCCGGCAAGCGGCAGATATCCCGGCAACAGGTCCGGATACAGGCCCATGTCGGCGGCTCCGCGCGCATTCACGCTGTCGCTCAACAGCGCAAACTTCACTCCAGGTCGGCTCAATCCCCAGCGCATCAGCGCCGCCAGCGAAGCGCCGCGGAACTCCGCTCCGCAGACCACCACCAGCGACTCTTCCGCCCCCAGCGCATCGCAGAATGCGCCCGCACCGGTAACATCGGCCAGCGCCGCGCCGTCGCCACTCAGCCGGCGCACCAGCGCGTCATATCCGTCTTCGGAAAAGTGCAGGCTGTGCGCCGCCTGGCGCTCCAGCCGGATGGCCTTGGAGTTGGCCACATACAACCGCGCTTGATGCAACCGGACATTCGTGCGCAGGCTCCAGGCCAGCAGCGGATGCTCCTCGGTCGGATTGCCGCCCAGCAGCAGAATCGCCGGTGCCGCGGCAATATCCCGGTGGCTGGCCGCGCGCTCCTTTGACCCCGCAAGCAGCCCGTGGAAGGTGGCGTAATCCCCCGTCCTCTCATGGTCGATATGCTGCGTGCGCAGCACCGTGCGCGCAAACTTCTGCAACAGATAGTTCTCCTCGTTCGTCGTGCGCGTGGAGCCGATCACGCCAATCGATCCGGCACCGTGTTCATGCAGGATCGCGCCAAAGCGCTGCCCCACATGCTTGATCGCTTTTTCCCACGTCGTCGGCTCCAGCACGCCTGCCGCATTGCGCACCAGCGGCTGCGTCAGCCGCTCCGCGCTCTCCACAAAATCGAATCCAAAGCGGCCCTTCGCACACAGAAAATCGCCGTTGATTCCGCTTTTGTCGCGATTGTCGGCGCGCACAATCTCCATCCCGTCGTTGGCGCTCCGCACACCCAGCGTCACCTTGCAGCCATCCGCGCAATGCGTGCAGACCGTCGAAACGTGGTTCATCTCCCATGGTCGCGATTTATAGCGATAGGTGCCGCTCGTCAGCGCCCCCACCGGACACACGTCAATGCACATCCCGCACTGCTCGCAGTCCAGATGATCGCCGCCATTCGGCGCAATCACCGCCGTCACCCCGCGGTTCTGAATGCCCAGCGCCCACACATCCATCCCTTCGCCGCACATGCGCACGCAGCGATAGCACAGAATGCACCGCGGGCGGTCGAAGTAAACCACCGGCGACCACTTCTGTTCCTCGCGATGCTGCTTGGCCTCCACATAGAGGCTCTCGCCCGCGCCATACTTGAACGTCATGTCCTGCAGCTCGCACTCGCCGCCCGCGTCGCACACCGGGCAGTCCAGCGGATGATTTCCCAGCAGCAGTTGCAGCGTCGCCTTGCGCGCCTGCGCAATCTCCGCCGACTCCGTAATGAAGACCTGTCCTTCCGCCACCGGCGTCGTGCACGCGGTCTGGAGCTTCGGCACTTTCTCCTGACGCACCACGCACATGCGGCAGGCCGCCTGAAGGCTCAGTCCGGGATAGTAGCAAAAGGCCGGAATCTCGATCCCCGCCTTGCGGCACGCCTCAATCAGCAGCGTTCCCGCCGGTGCGGTCAGCTTCTTCCCATCCACTGTAAAAGTTACATCCGCCATGCACTCGCTCTTTTCATCGACATTGGGTTGGCCTGCCTCAAACAAGCTCGACTTCGGGGTGGTGCGCATACGGGCATGGTTTCCCGTGCAGATGCTCCTCAAACTCCTTGCGGAACTTCTTCACAAATCCAAGCGTGGGCATCGCCGCCGCATCGCCCAGCGGACAGAACGTGCGCCCCATCATGTTCTCCGCAATGTATTGAATGTTGTCGATATCTTTTTCCGTGCCAAATCCGGCATGGAAGCGCGTCAGCGACTTCTTCAGCCAGTCCGTGCCTTCGCGGCAGGGAATACACCAGCCGCAGCTTTCGTGCTGATAAAACTTGATCGTCCGCAGTGCAAACTCCACCATGCACGTCTGGTCGTCGATCACCACCACGCCCCCGGAGCCAAGCATCGATCCCGCCTTGCCCACCTGGTCGAAGTCCATGCCGATGTCGATCTCCTCCGGCAACAGCACCGGCGTCGAAGATCCGCCCGGCACCACCGCCTTCAGCTTGCGGCCTCCGCGCACCCCGCCGCCCACTTCATAGATCATCTTGCGCAGGCTATAGCCCATCGGCAGTTCATACACGCCGGGCCGCTCGATATGCCCGCTCAGTCCAAACAATCGCGTTCCGCCGTTGCGTTCCGAGCCGACGGCAGCATACGCCGCCCCGCCCATCGCCAGCGCATGCGGCACCGTGGCAATCGTCTCCGCATTGTTGATCACCGTCGGACCGCCATACAGCCCCACCACTGCCGGAAACGGCGGCTTGATCCGCGGCACCCCGCGCTTGCCTTCCAGCGACTCCATCAGCGCCGACTCTTCGCCCACTTCATAGGCGCCCGCGCCGGTCTGCACAATCACCTCAAACTCCGTCTCGCTGCCAAAGATGCTCTTGCCCAGAAAGCCGCGCTCATACGCCTCGGCCACGGCCCGCTCCACAATCTGGATCAGGTAGCGATACTCGCCGCGCAGATAGATGAAGCCCATCTTCGCGCCAATTGCAAGCCCGGCGATGATCGTTCCTTCAATCACCGCATGCGGATCGTGCAGAAAGATCAAGTGGTCCTTGCAGGTGCCCGGCTCGCTTTCATCGCCGTTCACCAGCACATACTTCGGCTTGGCCGACTGCTTCGGCACAAACGACCACTTCATCCCCGTCGGAAATCCCGCGCCGCCGCGCCCGCGCAACCCGGAGGCCTTCATCTCGTTGATGATCCACTCCGCTCCCTCGGCCAGCGCCTTGCGCGCTGAAGCGTATCCGCCCAGTTCCAGATACGTATCGATCTTTGCCGCGCCTTTGCCAAAGCGGCTGGTCACAATCTTCACTTCATCCGGATGCGATACAAGCCTCGGCATCAGCGTCCCCCTGCATTCTGCGAACGATACTGCGCCAGAATCGCGTCCACCTGTTCCTCGGTCAGCTCATCGTGAAAGTCGTAGTTCACCTGAATCGCCGGCGCCCAGCAGCAGGCTCCGATGCACTCGACCTCCTCCAGCGAAAACAGTCCGTCCGCCGTCACGCCCTTGTGCCCAATCCCCAGCCGCTCCTGGAAGCGATCGAAGATCTTGTAGCCACCCCGCAGCATGCAACTGATATTCGTGCACACCTGCACGTTGAATTTGCCCGCCGGCTGGAAGCGCAGCATCGAGTAGTAGGTCGCCACATTGCGCACGTCCAGCGGCGTAATCCCGATCCTGCGCGCCACCTCGTCAATCACCGCGTCCGACAGATAGCCCACCTCATCCTGCGCATACAGCAGCATGGGAATCAGCGCCGACCGTCGCGCCGGATAGCGCTCCACCAGCGCGTCCAACCGTGCCGCCAACTCCGGCGAAAACAGCGTCATTGCCTCTGCACTCATGCCACCAGCTCCCGTGACCACTCTTCCGCCTGCAAATCCATCGGCACCTTGCTCCCGGTCTCCGTCTTCAACTCGCCCTCATCGCTCCAGCGCAGCAGCATCCGCTCGCCGGCGTGCGTTCGCCCCTGCACTGCATCCACATCGCTCTCCAGATTGCGCTCCAGACGCAGCCAGCGCTCGCCACACCGAACCAGAATGCGCGTCTCGCTCAACTCCACCGTCGCCTGCTCGCGGCGATTCAGTCCATGTGCCGCCGTGTAGCTGCGCAGCAGGGAAGCCAGCGAGACCCACAGTTCCCGCGCATGTTCCTCCGTCACTGCTGCCATCGCTTCACTCTCCAGCACCGCTCCCATCGCCTCACTCATCTCCGCACCACGCCTCAGCGATCGATCTCGCCCAGCACCACGTCGATCGAGCCGATCACCGCCACCACATCGGCCAGCATCCGCCCCCGGCACATCGTCTCCAGCGCCTGCAACGAAGCAAACGATGGGTTGCGCATATGCACGCGATAAGGCTTCGCCGTCCCATCGGAGACCACGTAGTAGCCCATCTGTCCGCGCGAAGATTCAATCCCCTGATACACCTCGCCCGCCGGAACCGTAAAGCCCTCGGTCACAATCTTGAAGTGGTGGATCAGCGACTCCATCTGCGTCTTCATCTTCTCCCGATCCGGCAGCACGATCTTCGGCGCATCCGCTTTGATCGCACCCTCCGGCATCCCGTCCAGCGCCTGCTGGATGATCTTCGTTGACTCGCGCATCTCCTGCAAGCGCACCTCATACCGGCCCCACACATCGCAGCGTTGCGAGACCGGCACCTGGAACTGGAACTTCTCATAGCCGGAGTACGGCATATCGCGCCGCAGATCGAAGTCCACGCCCGAGGCGCGCAGCGGCGGCCCGGTCACGCCCAGCGCAATCGCATCCTCGGCGCTCAGGTGGCCCACATTCTGCAGCCGGTTCATAAAGATCGGATTGCCCGTCAGCAGATTCGAGTACTCGTCGATCTTCTCCGGAAAGGTGCGAATGAACCCCTGCACGCGATCGAAGAAATCCACCGGCGGCTCCAGCGCCAGTCCGCCAATGCGGATGTAGCTGGTCATCATGCGCTGCCCGGCGACGTATTCAAAGATGCGCAGAATCTCTTCGCGCTCGCGGAAGGTATACAGAAAGACGGTCAGCGCGCCAATGTCCATCGCATGCGTGCCCAGCCACACCAGGTGCGAGTTCAGCCGCGTCAGCTCCGACAGCAGCACGCGCATCCACTCCGCCTTTTCCGGAATCGGCAGCTCCAGCAGTTTTTCCACCGCCAGGCAATAACACAGGTTGTTGTGCATCGGGCTGAGGTAGTCGATGCGGTCCGTCAGCGGCACCACCTGGTGATAGAACTTCGCTTCACAGGTCTTCTCGATGCCGGTATGCAGGTAGCCGATCTCCGGATACAGCCGCTCGACGATCTCGCCATCGATCTCCAGCACCAGCCGCAGAACTCCGTGCGTCGACGGATGCTGCGGCCCCATATTCAGCACCATGGTCTGGTCTTTTGCCCCGCTTGCCACGGGCGCTTCCAGAATCGGTGTCGCCGTCCACTGGCTCATCTGCTGCACTCCTGCTCTTCCGTCACGCCATCCGCTCCCGACATCCCAGAATAATTGACCCGGAAAAATATACCGTGTGCGCGTCCTGTTGAACGCGTCCCGCCTCTACCGGTAGCCTTCCACCGGATAATCCTTGCGCAAGGGATGGCCCGTCCAGTCATCCGGCATCAGAATGCGCCGCAGATTCGGATGCCCTTCGAAATGGATGCCAAAAAGATCGAAAACTTCGCGTTCATAGTAGTTGGCCGAGGGCCACACATCGGTGATCGTGCGGACTGCGGGCTTCTCCCCGGAGAGCATCACGCGCAGCCGAATCCGTTCCTTCCGCACATGCGACAACAGGTGATAGCTCACCTGAAAACGAGGCTCCAACGCGGGAAACCAGTCCACCGCCGTCACGTCTTCCAGAAAGTTATAGCCGGCCTGCTTCATCGCCTCGGCGGCGCGGACAATCTCGGCTGGCGCAATCGTCAGCGTCATCTCTTCGCGATCCCAGCGCGCATCCGCCAGCGCTTCCGGCATCCCCGCAACAAGCGCGGCCAGGGCAGGGTGTTGCCCCATCTCCGCCAGCACAGCATCCTTGCCATGCAGTGTTGTGCTCATCTCCGTCACCATCTCCCCGACTTCACACACCAGCGCACGAGCGCCGGGCTACAAATCCCCTTTGTCCCGGGACCAGTCCAGAATGCCCTTTTTCACAATGTAGAAGAGTCCCACGGCGACAAAGGCCAGATACACAATCATCTCCCAGAACCCGAAGAAGCGGCTTCCGGTCAGGTGCGGCAGTTGGCGATAGATCACCGCCCACGGCATCATGAAGACCACTTCCACATCGAAGAGGATGAACAGCATCGCCACCATGTAAAAACGCACACTGAAACGCCCGCGCGCATCGCCCACCGGCTCAATGCCACACTCATACATGCTCAGCTTGGTCTTGCTGTTGCGGTGCCGCCCAATGAACCAGGAACCGACCATCATGCCCAGCCCCAGTCCGGTCGCGGCCAGAATCTGAATCAGAAGCGGAATGTACTGCCAGATATAAGGATTCTTCATCGCACTCTCAGCAGAAACGTATCTTGCAGCGCACACAGCGATCCAATGCCGCTGACTTGAGCTTAGGTTTTCACGGTCGCTGCGTCAAGCAAAGTGCAGGCAAAACCGTCCCGAATCAGCCCTGATCGGCGCTAACCGTATCGTATCCGGTGCGGCCAGGCGCCAGTCCCATTTCTGCACACACAGTTCGCTACATCCGCCTTCGGGAATCGTTACTTTCGTGATCTGATCTTTCTAGGATTCGCGACGATGAACGGAGTGAGGATCAATCCATGCGACCGACCGCTCACCACCGCAACGCTCAATCTTCGCCTGCACATCCGGGTCTTGCACATCAGGGCATGGTTCTGGTCCCGCGCAACCGAGCGCGCCGAATCGCTCCCGCCGACGGAAAGGCGCTGGAAAAACTCGCCCACGCCATCGAATACCTGACCGATGAGCTGACCCTGGAGTGCATGACCGCGCAGAGCAACGCCTTCCAGCCACACGGAGCCATCGCCGCCATCGAGCTGCTCAAGAAGTGCAATCGAGAGATTTATCTCGCCTGCCCGCTGGTGCCAACCTTCGGGGAACGTCTGCGCTCCTGGTTTGGCCGCGCTTCCGAGCCGGTCCACATCCAGGCCAGCCGCTAAGCAGAACCCGTCGCTGAAAAGCCGCCAGCCAGCCCGGCCTTCACGCGCTAAAGCATTTTCCGGAAAGGTGTAAACCAAAACCATTCTGCGGATTGGATTTTTCCTCAAGAAAAATCCACCCTCATGAACTTCGGAAAGTTCACAGTATTCCGGAAAATGCCTTAAGCCTGCTTCACGCCATGGCCAGCAGGGCAAAGAGCATGATCCACGCCAGACCCATCGTGTGCCAATACCACGCGATTGAATCCACAGCAATCTGCCGATACTCCACGCGCTTGAACAGATGAACGAATGCCAGCGTGGCAAACAACGCCACCAGCCCCATCAACAGATGCACGGCGTGGAAGCCGGTGATGATATAGAAAAAATAACTCGCTGGCGTCGCCCACTGGTCAAAGCCATATCCCTGCGCTGACAACTGCTTCCAGGCGTCAAACTGGCCGGCCAGAAAAAGCACTCCAAGGCAGGCCGTCAAAGCCAGCCACGGCCAGGCCCGGCGCAGAGCCGGTTTGCCCAGTCCCAGCCACTCCTCCACCACGTCGAACTCGCGAAAAATCTGCCGCCGCGCAACCTCCACCGTCAGGCTGCTCAGGATCAGCACGGCCGTATTCAGAAAGAGCACAGGCGGAATGCGGATCGGGTGCCAGTCGCCGATGAAATCATTGGTGCGCGGGTCAAAGTGGCCTGCGTTCTGGTGCGCGAAAAACATCGCCGCCAGCGCGATGAAAAAGACCATATCCCCGGCAAGCGCAAAGAAAAGCACCAGCCGCACGCGCTTGAGCAACTCCCGCGGTCCCAGGCGTCCGGCTCGTCGCCAGGCATCGTCATCCCCGTTGCCGCCGCCGCCCGTGGGACGCCGGTCCACAGGCGGTTTTCCGCCAATGCCGGTGTCTTTCCTCTCAATTTCGACGGGATTGTGAACAAAGCTGGCAGGCATGGGAGAACGCCTCGTACTCCGAGAGTACAACTTCTCGCCAGCGCTTGCACAAAATTCCGTAAAGAATCCTTCGATGCGGACCCAATCCATCCGGCCCGTTCGACACCGTCCCAGTCAGGGCAGGGAAGGCTCGCCGAACGATGATTCGGGCGGCTTCCCGGCCAGCATCTCCAGAAACAGCCGGTGAACGCGGCGATCCTCGCTCAACTCCGGATGAAACGTCGCCGCCAGAATCCGCCCCTGCCGCACCAGCACGGGAAATCCATCCCGCGTCGCCAGCGTCGCCACCTCCGGACCGGTCGCCACAATGCGCGGCGCGCGGATAAAAACCCCCTCCATCGGCCCGTCGGCACGGTCTGGCCCGCCCGGCACGCTCGTCTCCACCGGCACAATCGCCGACTCGTTCTGCCTGCCATACGCATTGCGCTCAATGGCGATATCCAGCGCCGCAAACGACTCCTGCTGCGGATTGCGCACCTCACGGGCCAGCAGGATGCACCCGGCGCAGGTAGCAAAAACCGGATGCGTGCGGACAAAATCACGCAGCACCGCATCAAATCCATCCCTGCGCAGCATCCGCAGCATCGTCGTCGATTCACCCCCCGGCAGCGCCAGCGCCGTCACCGTCGCCAGCTCCTGCGGAGTCCGCACCAGCATCGTCTCCGCGCCGCATGCGGCAAAAGCCGCGGCATGCGCCTCGTAATCCCCCTGAATCGCCAGTACTCCGATCCTCTCTTCTGTCTCCGGCAAAATACTCTCCCTGCATCTGGTATGTGTTGAGCATAAGACATCCGCCCGCCGCCGCCATGCGGCGAAAACTCCTCTGGGAATATCCGCTGGGAATATCACGGCAATCGGATTACCATGGAGGCGCAGCGACTTTTCGCAAAGGTCTTGCACGCAAACCGCGCCCGTACGTTCCGCGGCATCTCTCAAACCAGCCCGACGGAGGATCACATGAAACGACGCGTTTTTATTCGACAGGCTTCGATTACCGCGGCAACCGTTGCCTCCGCCGCTCATCTCAACGCAATGGCTCCATCCACGCCTGCCGCACCCATTGCGCGCCGCAAACTTGGGCAGACAGGCGAAGAGCTTTCCCTCATCGGCTTCGGCGGCATCGTCGTTATGAACGAAACCGCCGGTGAATCCTCCAACATTGTTGCCGAAGCTGTCGATCGCGGCGTCAACTACTTTGACGTGGCGCCAAGCTACGGCAATGCTCAGGAGCGCCTCGGACCGGCTCTCGCTCCCTATCGTAAAAACTGCTTTCTCGCCTGCAAGACCGACGGGCGCACCAGGGACGACTCTCGCCGACAGCTTGAAGAGTCTCTCCGTCTGCTCAAAACGGACCATCTTGATCTCTACCAGTTCCATGCGCTGACGAAGATGACTGAACTCGATACCGTTTTAGGCCCAGGCGGAGCGATGGAGACGATGGAGGCTGCGCGCAAGGAAGGCAAGATTCGCTTCATCGGCTTCTCCGTGCATTCCGCAGAGACGGCCCTCGCCGCCATGGACCGCTACCCCTTCGACACGATCCTCTTTCCGCTCAACTGGGTGCTCTTCACACAGGCCGGTTTCGGTCCCCAGATTCTGGAGAAAGCGCAGGAAAAGAAGATGGGGATTCTTGCCCTCAAAAGCATGGCCAAAACCGTATGGCCGGCCAATCAGAAGACGCACTCCGCGCCCAAATGCTGGTACCAGCCAGCGGCATTTCCCCAGGAAGCCTCGCTTGGCCTGCGATGGACGCTCGGCCATCCCATTACGGCTGCCATTCCGCCCGGCGACGAACGCTACTTCCGCCTGGCCATGGACACCGCGCAGAACTACAAGCCCCTTGAACCCCATGAGGAACAGACGCTCCTCGCCGGTGGAAGAGGCGTCGAACCGATCTTCCACCTCGGCAACGACGTGTAAAGATTCCTTCCCGTCCTGATCGTTTGGAAACCCGATCTTTTCGCGGCAAATGCGCACGACAGGCGACAGAAAAAGCCGGAGACGCTTTCGGCATCTCCGGCTCTCTTCTTGACGCAATCTTCCTGACGCAATCGGAACGCTGCTGCGGGATTACCAGCCGCGCGTCTGCAACTGGTCGCGCTCTTCGATCGCCGCTGCGGCCAGTCCTTTCATCGTGCCCGTCACCTGTTCGCTGGCCTCGGCCACAATCTTCGCGTCGTTGAAGTGCGTCGTCGCAATCACGATCGCCCGTGCGCGCGAAACCGCTTCTTCGCGTTCCTTCTCGTTGTGCTCCACGTCCAGCGGCGTCGCCCGCTCCTTCATGAAGATGCCCGAGCCGACAAAGACCGTCTCTGCGCCAAGCTGCATCATCAGCGCCGCGTCGGCGGGTGTGGCAATGCCGCCCGCCGAAAAATTCGGCACCGGCAGTTTCCCGGTCTTCGCCACCATGCGCACCAGCTCATACGGCGCGCCATGCTCCTTGGCCAGGTGATACAGTTCCTCTTCGCGCGCCACCGTCGCCTGGCGCAGCTCCTTCGTAATCTGCCGCATGTGCTGCACCGCGTGCACCACGTCGCCCGTGCCCGCTTCGCCCTTCGTGCGGATCATCGCCGCGCCCTCGGCAATGCGCCGCAACGCCTCGCCCAGGTTGCGCGCGCCACAGACAAACGGCGTCGTGAACGCGTGTTTGTCGATGTGATGCGCTTCATCGGCAGGCGTCAGCACTTCGCTTTCGTCAATGAAGTCCACACCCAGATGTTGCAATATCTGCGCTTCCGCAAAATGCCCGATCCTCGCCTTGGCCATCACCGGAATCGTGACCGTGCCCATGATCTCTTTGATGAGCTTCGGATTGGCCATGCGCGCCACGCCGCCCTCGGCGCGGATCATCGCCGGCACGCGCTCCAGCGCCATCACGGCGACTGCGCCCGCTTCCTCGGCAATGCGGGCCTGTTCCACGTTCATCACGTCCATGATGACGCCGCCTTTCAGCATCTCGGCAAGACCGATCTTCAATCGGAGTCCGGTGCTGGCGTTGTTCCCATTCTTATCGCTCATTGTCTCTTCCTTCGTGCAAAGGGAACTTCGCCTTCAGGCGTGAAATCCCCGCGTTTTCGCCGCTGTTGCAACTTCAGTTTATCAGTGATTCCACCTCACTCGACGCGCATCGTTTTATCCCGATGAAAGAAGCTGTCCGCAGGCGCGGAATCGCCGCTGCCAGCCTGCTTTTCAGCTCGCTCGTCCATGAATTTTTCTCGATCCTTTTTCCCACAGCGCATCGCACCGGCTTTTTGGTTGTAGGATGTGTGAGGAACTGTGAGGTGAAATGGACGAAGGACGTTGGGTTTTGCTGATTGCAAGCGAGGTGGGCGGCACCGATTCCGTCTCGGATCGTGCGATGGAACGGCTGGTGGACGCAATCAGCAAAGAGGGGTACGAGGTGGTCCGCACCTCCACGCCGGAGGACGGCCTCTCCCTGGTCAAATCCGACCCTTCCTCTTCAGCCATCCTGCTCGACTGGGATCTGGCCGGCCAACATCAGTTCGACGAACGCGCCGCGCTGCGCATCATTCGCGCCGTGCGCCATCGCAACAAGAAACTGCCCATCTTCCTCATCGCCGACCGCACTCTCGTCAGTGAGCTGCCGCTGGAAGTCGTCAAACAGGTGCATGAGTACATTCACCTCTTCGGCGACACGCCCGCCTTCATCGCCAGCCGCGTCGATTTTGCCGTCGAGCGCTATCACGAGCAGCTTCTGCCGCCCTATTTCCGCGAACTGAAAAAATACAACGACCAGGGTGCTTACAGTTGGGATGCGCCCGGACACATGGGCGGCGTCGCCTTTCTCAAGCACCCCGTCGGCATGGAATTTCACCGTTTCTTCGGCGAAAACATCATGCGTTCTGACCTCGGCATCTCCACCTCGCCGCTCGGCTCCTGGCTCGATCATCTGGGACCGGCCGGTGAGTCGGAGCGCAACGCGGCGCGCATCTTCGGCGCCGACTGGACCTTTTACGTGCTCGGTGGCTCGTCCACTTCCAACCAGATCGTCGGCCACGGCGTCATCGGCCAGGACGACATCGTCATCGCCGACGCCAACTGCCACAAATCCATCTGCCACTCGCTCACCGTCACCGGCGCGCGCCCCGTCTATGTCACGCCCACGCGCAACGGCTACGGCATGATCGGCCTCGTCCCGCTCAAGCGCTTCAGCCCGGAGGCCATCCGCGAGCTGATCGACAAAAGCCCGTTCGCCGCCGGAGCCAACAGCCGCGAACCCAGCTACGCCGTCGTCACCAACTCCACCTACGACGGACTCTGCTACGACGTGAACAAGGTCGTCACCGCGCTGGCGCCAAGCGTCCCGCGCATCCACTTCGACGAAGCCTGGTACGCCTACGCCAAATTTCATCCCATCTATCGCGGACGCTTCGCCATGGACGTGCCCGACGATATGCCCGAGCGCCCGCTGCTCTTCGCCGTCCAATCCACCCACAAGATGCTGGCGGCGTTTTCCATGGCCTCCATGGTCCATCTCAAGCTCAGCCCGCGCGCGCCCATTGACTTTGACCAGTTCAACGAGTCGTTCATGATGCACGGAACCACCTCGCCCTTCTATCCGCTCATCGCTTCGCTCGACGTCGCCGCGGCCATGATGGACGAGCCGGCCGGACAGACGCTGATGGAGGAGACGATCAGCGACGCCATCAGCTTTCGCAAAGCCATGTCGTCCATCAAACACCGGCTGCGCAAGCAGGAAGAGGGCGATAGCTGGTTCTTTGACCTCTACCAGCCCGACCGCGTCGTCGATCCCACCGATGGACAGGTCTACGACTTTGAAGACGCGCCAGACAGCGTGCTGGCGACCCACTCCCGCTGCTGGACGTTGAAGCCCGGTGAAGATTGGCACGGCTTTGTCGATGAAGATGTGGCCGACGACTACTGCATGCTCGATCCCACCAAGGTCACCATCCTGATGCCCGGCGTCAATGCACAGGGCAAGGTGGACGAATGGGGCATTCCAGCGGCCATCCTGACCGAGTTCCTGGATGCGCGCCGCGTGGAGATTGCCCGCACCGGCGACTACACCGTGCTCGTGCTCTTCTCCGTCGGCACCAGCAAAGGCAAATGGGGCAGCCTGCTCGAAAACCTCTTCGAGTTCAAGCGCCTCTATGACAACGAAGCCACGCTGAGCGAGGCGCTGCCTGAACTCGTCGCGCGCTATCCCCATCGCTACGGCAACGTCACCCTCAAGGATCTGAGCGACCAGATGCACGCCGCAATGGTCGAGCTGCGCCTCACTTCCCTTGAAAGCGAAGCCTGCGAGGTCGAAGAGGTGCAGGTGCTCACCCCCGCGCAGACCTATCAGAAGCTGCTCCGCAACGGAACCGAAAAGATTCGCTTCAGCGAGATGCCCAATCGCGTAGCCGGCGTCATGCTCGTGCCCTATCCGCCCGGAATCCCCGTCTGCATGCCCGGCGAACGGCTCGGCGCGCTCGACAGCCCGGTCATCCGCCTCATCCTCGCGCTGGAGGAGTTCGGCAAGCGCTTTCCCGGCTTTGAGCGCGAGGTCCACGGCATCGAAGTGGACTCGGAAGGGAACTACTGGATGCGCGCCGTGATCGAGCAGAACGGCAAACGCGGCAATGGTAAGCATCGCGGAGCGCCCAGTTCCGCTCCGCCCCCAGTCAAGCGACGCAAAAGGGCCGTTACGAAGCCGGAAACGCCGGCTTCGTAGAGCGTGTTTCATCCATCAACGAAAGCCTGAAGCCGCCGTATCAGCCCCGCGATCCAGGCGGGGCTGACGAACCGCAACGAAGCCACCGGGGTAAAGATGAAACACGCTCAAGCGTCCCGGCTTTTCCGGTCTTCCGTTCTGTCAAGTGCCCACGTGTCCAAAACACACGTATCGCATTGATTCCAATCGAAATATAAAGTTCCAGAAAATGGCAGCCTATTTTCCGCTTTCTGTCATACTCTTCTCAGCAGCTTCAGCACGAGCGAGTCTTCCCGGCCGGGAAGACTCCGTTGACTGTCTGCTCATCTCATTTCAGCGTGATGTTGAAATTTCTATAACGCATCTGGCATCAACAAGATACCAAAAACGAAATTCCGCGAAAATCCTGTAACAGATATAAAAATCAATCATTTAACCAGAAAACACCTACCCCCCCCCCATGGGGGGTGACATATCAGTCATCAGGATGAGATAACTAAATAGGGTAATTATCCCTTGACGTCAAGTAGAATAAGCTGCTACCTTGCCGGGATGAGCGTATGCCCGCCATTTCTCCCTCAGTCTAGCACGGGGGAAGAAATGACGGGAGTGTGTCAGATAACAAACTCATCCTCGAACCGATTAATGACATAAGTAACAGCCTCAGCAAGATTCCCGAGCCTCTGTCCGGAGGGCATGTCTTTGTAGGTCGCCAGGTCTTCAAAAAATATCTCGAATTTAGCGCCCGTCTTTATGCGTACCTTTCGTGGCAGAGTCCCGGTGACGCTCTCAACCTTGAACCTCAAGAGGTCGTACTCATCGCCGAGAAGGTTGCAGGGCAATCCCTCCATGTCGACTTCCCTAAACCCTTCGGGGGGATAAAAAACGACGTTGACATAGAGTTTTGTGGGGAAGGAAGCGATACATCGCAATCGACGATGCCTGTCGAATCTGGCCAGATTGTGCACGTCTTCGAGAGCTCCCGCCAGCCCTCGGTCCGGGTGATCAACAGGTTTTTCAGTAGAGTCGGGCTGTATCGATTCAAGCCAAGTTTTGAGCTTATCCGGGAATGGGAACTTGTGGAATCCACACTTCTTGAAATCCCTATCCTTTCCATTCAAAACGGGAAAATACAGACTATTTGTATTGGCGGGCGGCTCGGTTCCTTTCTGCTCGAAGGTGACTGCATCCCAAATCAACCCATCAAGAGCCGCTCTCAACTGATAAGCGTACTCGCCGAGTATGAGTGGCAGAGTCGTTCCTCGGATGGAATCCCTAATGGCTTCATCGGCAGCGAGGCTCGCGACGTACCACCCGCTGTCTTTGTCATATCTGACGACGGTGCTGCGGGCTGCCTGAGCAACACGGCTCCATTCAGTTTGGAATGCCGCAATGTGCTCTGCCGCTCTATCGATCCGGCTCCAGCTATTTTTGAATCTCCGCTGAGGGGAGTCCATGCCCGATCATAGCATCTCTACTTGACGCGCGGGGATAATTGCCCTAAATAGTTAATAAATCGACGCATCGCGAATCTCGTTCGCCGCGCGCTTTCACTGCGCTTGACCGCCTCTGCGCAAACGCGCTATTCGATTTTTTGCAGCGAGATGAAGAAACCATTTCCCGTGGCCAGCGTATTGCCCTCAGCGTCCAGAATGGCGGCTTCGGTCCAGAGTTTCCGCCCGTCGATGCGCTCGACGCGCCCACGCAGGCGTATGAGCGCAGCCGAGGGAACTGGGCGCAGATATTCCACGCGAAGCTGGCGCGTCACGGCAATTTCGCCGCGCGCGCGGTTGGCTTTGCTCATGGTTTCGTCCAGCAGCGTGGCAATGATGCCGCCGTGCAGATGGCCAGGCGGACCTTCGTAGTTGTCGCCAACTGTGGCTTCGGCGGTCACGGTGCCGTCCGGCGCGGCAGTGAAGGCAAGGTGAAGCCCAACGGAGTTGTCGGCGCCGCAGCCAAAGCAGCGGTTGCGCTGGCCGTGGCTCAGCGGCTGCATCGGATGAGCCGGCGGGTCAGGATGTGCAGCCGAATCAGGCTGCGTGGCCGGGTCAGGATTGGAAACTGTCTTCTGCATGCGTTCCCAGATTACGATAGCAGCGCAACGCAGCGCATGGAATGTCGATGCGCACAGGCCAGTGGATGGACTGCGGCTATCGGCCTCGCTCGGAAGCCGATGACCCTTCTCAAAAAAAACTCTGCACTCCTGCAACTTTTTCCGCAGGTTGACGTCAGACCGTGTGCAAGACGATCCGGAGGGGTTTTTCGGACGGGTTGCAAACGGAGGACAAAGCGGACCGGCCGCTCATGGACTGCGCCAGCGTTGCAGCGCAAGCGCGGAAGATCGAAGCGGCGCTCACCCGCGAAGTTAACCAGCGTTCCCGATGGTTGCATTTCTGCTGTTCTGTATTGCTTGAGCTGCGAACTCGGGTTCCGGCTCTGCTCCCTGCGCCTTGGCCAATGGAAGATGACCAACCTAGCACAGGAGATATCCGATGTCTGCGATACAACCAATGCACAAAAAACTTCTCGCTGCTCTTTGCGCGGTCGTGCTGACCGCGCTGGCCGGATGCGGCAGCAGCAACTCACCCACACCCACACCTGCCAATACACCAGCCGGGCCTTCCTTCGTGACGGGGACAGATGCTCCGATGGCTTCGGTGACCTCGTTTTCCGTAGTTTTGGAAGGGATTTCGGCGACGAATTCCAGTGGTGCCTCGGTCTCGCTGCTGAGCGGCACGCCGACGGTGGACTTTGCGCGGTTCAATGGGCTGAACACGCTGCTGGATATGAACGATGTTCCGGCGGGAAGCTACTCCAGCGTGACGATTACGCTGGGCAGCGCGACGATCGGATATCTGAATACGGCGAGCGGCGGCGCCCCGACGATTACGACAGAGTCGGCAACGCTGACAAACTCGACCGTTACCGTTCCGCTGAACACGCCGCTGGTGGTCGCAGCGAACGGATCGCCGGTGGGCATCCATCTGGACTTCAAGCTGGCGAAATCGATCGAGGTGGACAGCAACGGACAGATCACAGGCACGGTGAATCCGACCTTTGACGTGAGCACGGTTACAATCAGCGACCCGGAAGCCTACATCGATGAATTCACCGCGGCAGTCGTCAGCGTCAATACGAACGCGCAGTCGTTTGTGATTCAGGGACCACATGGGCGCCAGTTCACGGTGAACGTAAACGGGCAGACCGAGTGGGATGGCAATGCAGGGCTGAGCCAGTTGACGTCGAGCAGCATTGTGCAGATATCTGGCCAACTGGACAAGGTTGACGCAACCATTGACGCGGACGAGGTAGCGATTCTGTCGCAACAGGGCTTCACGGCCAGCGGTCAGGTGACCTATGTTTCTCCTGCGTCCGGACCTGCGACAAGCTTTGACTTGTACGTGCGTGGGCTGCTGCCCACGACGACCGGGCTGAGCCTGGGACAGATTGCCCAGGTGGATCTGACGGGCAGCGAGAAGTACTCAATCTACTGGATGCATAATCCGCTGACGCAATTTCTATTCAATCAAAGCCAGTTGGTCGCCGGTCAGGATGTGGCAGTGGGTGGTCCGGCCAGCGGAGCCAGCAATGCGCAGTCGGTATCCGTGCATCGTGTGGTACTTCGAGACTGGGGTTTCGTTGGCACCGTGGTTCCAGGCAGCGAGAATGACTCGGGCCGTAGTTTCCAGATACAGGTGAGCGGGTTTGCGGGAGTGCTGATTCCTCAAACTGTGACGGTGTATCTAACGGGCGAGACTCAGTTCCGGAAGGGATGGAGCGGGATGAGCGACATCACCGACGGGGCAAAGGTTCGCGTGGTGGGCGTGCTGCTGAAAAATCCGACGAGCGGCCAGACCGTGCTGGTGGGCCACTATGTGGACGACATGAGCAACTGACGGCGCGGGCTGAAACAGAGGGAAAGCCTCGCTGCCGATCGGCGCGAGGCTTTCCGTTGTGTGCAGATTGTTTTCAGCAACTTGTAGGGCTGCACGGCTAGAATCAGTTCATGAGAAGAGGAGACAAAGGTCAGTCCCGCGTGGCAGGAGTGGCGGTGCTGAGCGCCTTCATCGTGACGCTGGGATTGGCCGGTTGCCGGTCGCAGGCTCCGCTGACGGCACAGGAAGCAGAGGGTCAGATGCTCTTTCACCAGCGCTGCGAGCACTGCCACGGGGAGAATGATCTGAATCTGAAGCCGGCTCCGCCGGATATTCGTGGGGTGTTGACACGGGCAAAGCTGCCGGACGGCGAGTCGGCGACGGACCTGAATGTCATGCGTGTCGTGCTCAACGGGAAGAACAAGATGCCCAGCTTTGCCGCTCGTTTGACTGAGCCGCAGATGGAAGCGCTCCTCGCGTATTTGCACACGAACGCGGATTGACGCGGGGGGCCTTCGCGACGACAGCAAAACGCTTATACTAGGCTGGTGAGCGGGAAGACTTTTTACCTTGAAACATTTGGCTGCCAGATGAACGCCCATGACTCGGAAAAAGTCATCGGCACGCTGGAGCGGCAGGGCTACGCGCAAGTGGACAGCGAAGAAGCTGCCGACCTGCTCCTCTATAACACCTGCTCGATCCGCGACAAGGCGGAGCAGAAGGTCTTTCACCGGCTGAACGACTACAAGAAGCTGGCGAAGGCAGGGAAGCGCTTTGCCGTCATCGGCTGCGTCGCGCAGCAGGAAGGCGAAAAAATCTTCGACCGCGCGCCCTATGTTTCGCTGGTCGCCGGCTCTGCCTCCTATCGACGCCTGCCGGAGCTGATTGCGCGCGTCGAAGCCGGCGAGACGCGGGTCACCGGCCTGGACGATCGCCAGACCGAAGAGACCTTCGAGACAGAGTTCACCGCGCGCAAGAACCCTTACCGGGCCTACATCACGATCATCGAAGGCTGCGACAAGTTCTGCGCCTACTGCGTCGTGCCGTATACCCGCGGCAAGGAGCGCAGCCGCGGGTCAGAGTCGGTGCTCGAAGAGGCGCGACGGATTGCCGGCATGGGCTATACCGAGATTCAATTGCTCGGGCAAAACGTGAACAGTTACCGTGATCCGACTGGAAAGAAAAGTTTTGCAGAACTTCTTGCCGCCGTCGGCGAAGTGCCCGGAGTGCGCCGCGTCCGCTTCATGACCAGCCACCCACGCGACTTTACGCGGGATATTGTGGAAGCGATCGACGCAGTGCCTGCGCTTTGCGATCACGTCCATCTGCCCGTGCAGTCAGGATCGACACGCGTCCTGCGGCAGATGGCGCGGGAGTATACGCGCGACTGGTATCTGGAGCGGATTGCCTGGATGAAGGCGGCGAAACGAGAGATTTCCATCTCGACGGATGTGATTGTGGGCTTTCCAGGCGAAACGCCGGAGGAGTTTGAGCAGACGGTGACGCTGCTCGATGTCGTGCAGTATGACGCGGTCTTTGCCTTCAAGTATTCGCCGCGGCCCAACACTCCTTCGCTCGTCATGATCGACTCCATCCCGGAGGCAGAGAAATCGAAGCGGCTGCAGATTCTTCTGGATCGACAGAAAGAGATTCAGAAGGTGAATTATGAGAGGCATTTGGGTTCTACTCTGGAAGTCATGGTCGAAGGAACAAACACGGCGCGCGAACAGGTGGTTGGCAGAAGCTCGCAGAACAAGCCGGTCAACTTTACCTGGCCGCATCCGATTGCCCCGGCACCGGGCAGTTATCAGCGCGTGAAGATCACGCGCACGTTCCCAAACAGTTTGGCTGGCGAGGCCGTTTAGGCGACAGGGGAGGGAAAGATGGATGTCGAGATGCGGATTCGCGGACTGATGATGGACCCGAACACCAATATGCCCATCGTGATACTCAAGGATGTGGCCTCCGAAGTCGTGCTGCCGATCTGGGTAGGCATCTACGAAGCAAATGCGATTGCCGTCGAAATTGAAAAGGTTCGCCCGCCGCGCCCGCTGACGCATGACCTGCTGAAAACGCTGATGGAGAGCATGAATGCTCGCCTGGAAAAGATTGTCATATCTGAGCTTAAAGACGATACGTTCTACTCGGTTCTGTGGATGAAGCAACAAGGGGAGTGGGTGACGCTCGATGCGCGCCCGTCGGATGCCATCGCACTGGCGCTGCGGATGGATTGTCCCATCTACGTCTCCGAGTCGCTGCTGGCGATGGCGCGCGTGAATGCGAAGAATGCCGAGGGATCGATCAGCGCCGAACACCTGAAGAAGTGGCTGGAAGGGCTGAACGATGAAGACCTGGGCAAATACAAGATGTAACCAAACCGCGCCCGTTATCGGACGTATTCTGGCTTGCTTGTGCTGGATGCTGCTGTTGCAGGCAAGCTTGAGGGCTGCTGTCCCGAGCGACTGGACCGCGCCGCAGAAGCCGTTCCGTATCGCCGACAACCTCTATTACG
>JAJZHE010000029.1 GCA_021804655.1 Acidobacteriota bacterium | reverse complement strand
GGATTTTGTCTGAGCGGATGTGTAAATGCGTTACTGCGGCCATGTACGATACACGCATGATGGAAGACGCATCCAAAGATTCGTTCAAGGGCGCCGATACTGCTGCAGCCGGCCAGCACAAGCGCACGGACGAGGAAAAACTGCTGGTGGTGGTGACGGGAATCTCCGGTGCGGGCAAGGGTTCGGCGCTGAAGGCCTTTGAGGATCTCGGTTTTTATTCGGTGGAAAATCTGCCACTGGAATTGCTGCCGGCTTTTGCCGATCTGATTCGCGATTCGCCGGAGATGACGCGCGCGGCAATTGTGGTGGATGTGCGCGAAGGGCCGGCGCTGGATCGGCTGCCTTCGATTCTGCGCGAGGTGCGCCAGAGGCTGCGCACGACGGTGCTGTTTCTGGATGCTTCCGATGCTGTGCTGATCCGCCGCTACTCGGAGACGCGTCGCCCGCACCCGCTGAGTTTCACTGAGGTGAGCCGGTCGCAGGTGGTGACGCGTTCGATCACCGATGAGCGCCAGATGCTGGATGCTGTGCGGAATATGGCCGACAGCATTGTGGATACTTCCGGGCTGAATGTGCACGAGCTGCGCGCCTACATCCATGCGCGGTTTGATCCTCAGGCGGAGGGTGGCTCCGAGCGTAGCCAGATGCTGGTGACGTGCCTGAGCTTTGGCTTCAAGAACGGAGTTCCGCTGGATGCGGATCTGCTGTTCGATGTGCGCTTCCTGCCCAATCCTCATTTTGTGCCGGAGTTTCGTCGGCATACGGGCCTGGACCCCAAGGTTGCCGAGTATATTCGCGGTTTTCCGCAGACGGCGGAGTTTCTGGAGCGGACGATGGGCCTGCTGGATTTTCTGTTGCCCCACTATCTGCGCGAAGGAAAGAGCTATCTGACGATTGGCTTTGGCTGCACGGGTGGGCAGCATCGGTCGGTGATGATGGCCGAGGAGTTCTCAAAGCGACTGGGCGCGCAGGGATTTCGCGTGAAGGCGCTGCATCGCGATATGCCGCGTTGAGCAAGCGTCGCGGCGAGAATGACGGATGCCGGGTTCGGAGTGGAAGCGTGCGGCAGATGCAGGACGGATACAATACGAAGATGAGCCGCGCCATCACAGTCATGCTCCAAACCGGGCCTTGGAGTCACGCAGGAAGATCAGCGGAGGCAATCCGTTGACGCGATCTCTGCGCCTGTTGCGCTATGTGTGGCCCTACACGTTTCAGGCGCTTGCGGGCATTCTTCTGCTGGCCGCGGTGGGCATGCTGGAAGCGCTGCGGCTGCTGATTCTGGGGCCAGTGCTCAAGACCGTGCTCAACCCTGGTGCGCCAGGTGACAGCATAACTCTGCTGCCGAATCTCTCCGGTCCGTGGCGCATGAACCTGCTGCACTGGGTGCCGCGCGGAGTGCATCTGCACAATGCGTGGGCTGTGGTGGCGGTGGCGCTGGTTGGCTCCACGCTGCTGAAGGGCGTGTGTGATTACACGGGAACGTATCTGGTGAATTACGCCGGGTACGGCATGATTACCGATCTGCGCAACGATCTGTATGAGACGATTTTGCGCAGCTCGGCGAGCTTTTTTCATCGGCATCCAACGGGCACGATTCTCTCCACGCTGATCAACGATGTGGAGCGGGTGCAGACTGCGGTGAGCGCCGTGCTGGGCGATTTTCTCCAGCAGATTTTTACGTTTCTGTTCACGATTGCCGCGGTGATTGCGTTGGGCGGACGGCTGAGCTGGGCGCTGCTGATCTTTGTTCCGGTGGTCATCACTTCAGCGCGCAAGATTGGCCGTTCGGTGCGTGTGCGCACGCGGACCGGGCAGGATCGCGTGGCGGAGATTCAGAACATTCTGCATGAGACGATTACCGGCAATCGGATCGTCAAAGCTTTTTCGACGGAACTATGGGAGATTCTGCGCTTCAAGAAAGCGGCGCGGAGATTGTTTCGCGCGAATCTGCATTCGGTCCGGGTCCAGTCGATCAGCTCGCCGCTGATGGACGTGATCGGTTCGGTGGCGATTGTGCTGCTGTTGCTGATTGGCCGCAATGAGATCAAGGCTGGGCGCATGGAGATGCAGACCTTTGTGGTCTTCATCATTGCGCTTTTCAAGCTCTACGATCCGGTGCGCAAGTTTGCCTATTTTTACAATAGTTTTCAGCAGGCGATGGGCGCTTCAATGTCGATCTTCGAGTTCTTCGATATTGAAAACGACGTGCCGGAGCGGGCGCGCGCGCATGCTTTCAAGAGCTTTCGCGATCGCATTGAGTTCGACCATGTGAGCTTCCGCTACAGCAGTGCCGATGGCGAACATCCGATCCTGCATGACATCAACCTGAGCATTGAACGCGGTGAGAAGCTGGCGCTGGTGGGTCCGAGCGGCGCGGGCAAGTCCACGCTGGTGAACCTGCTGCCGCGCTTCTACGATGTGTCGGATGGACGACTGCTGATGGATGGACGCGACGTGCGGGAGCTGACGCTGGATTCGCTGCGCGGACAGATTGCGCAGGTGACGCAGGAGACGGTGCTGTTCAACGATACGGTGCGGAACAACATTGCCTATGGCCAGCCGGAGACGGCGCAGCGCGCAGTGGAAGAGGCTGCGCGCAATGCGCTGGCGCATGAGTTTATTCTGCGCATGCCGCAGGGATATGAAACGGTGATTGGGGAAAAAGGATTTCGCCTTTCGGGCGGCGAGCGGCAGCGGATCGCGATTGCGCGCGCGATTCTGAAGAATGCGCCGATCCTGATTCTGGATGAAGCGACCTCAGCGCTGGACGCGGAGAGCGAGTCGCTGGTGCAGGCAGCGCTGGCCAACCTGATGGAAGGCCGCACGGTGGTTGTGATTGCGCATCGGCTCTCCACGGTGCGACAGGCGGATCGCATTGCGGTGTTGGAAGACGGACGCATTACGGCGATTGCGCCGCATGAGGAACTGCTGCGGATTTCTCCTACGTATCAACGCCTGAGTCAGTTGCAGTTTCTGAGTGTTCCGGAGCCGACGCTGGCCGCCGAGGGGAGATGAGAGTGAACTTGTCAAATCGAGCAGGCAATGAGAAGGAAGCGCAATGAATCCATTGATTGAAGTTGAATCTGTCGAAGCTACGGTTGCTGCGTCAGAGGCTGGTGAACCGCGCAGTGTGGGCGTGGACGGCGCTCTAGTGTATTCGATGACAGGCTATGCCGGATGGGCGTGCGCGATCACACTGCCGCAGATGGGTGAGACGCGCGTGCTGCTGGGGCTGAAGAGCGTCAATCATCGTTTTCTCGATCTTCAGTTGCGGCTACCCTCCGGGTATGACGCGCTGGAGATGGAACTGCGGCGCATGCTGAAGGACGAGTTTGTGCGCGGGCATATTGAGTTGAGCGTGACGCTCGACAGAAGCGCGCAGCGCGGAGTGACGCTGAATCGTCCGGCGCTTGCGGCATGTGTGGAGGCTTTTCGCTGTGCTGCGCGAGAGCATGGTCTGGTGGCGCAGCCGGATATGAATCTGCTGCTGCGTCTGCCGGGCGTTTTGCAGCAGGAGACGGTGGTGAGTGAAGAGGATCAGCGCATTCTGGCCGAGTTTGTGCTGGAACAGACGCGGCAACTGATTCCGCAGTTGAAAGAGATGCGCGCGCGCGAAGGCAGAGAACTGGCGCGGCTGTTGCAGCGAGCGATGGAGCAGATGGAGGCGACGGTCAGCAGAGTTGCGCAGTTGCAGCCGGAGATTGCTGCGCGGCATGAACAGCGGTTGCAGCAGAAGATCGAGTCGCTGATCGGCGGCGAGGTGAATCGCCAGCGATTGCTGGAAGAGGTGGCGCTGCTGGCCGACCGCAGCGATGTTTCCGAAGAACTGGAGCGGCTGCATACGCATATTCAGCACTTTCGTGAGCTGCTGAACAGCGGCGGCGAAGTGGGCAAGAAGCTGGATTTTCTATTGCAGGAGCTGAATCGCGAAGCGAATACGCTGCTGTCGAAGACGACCGGCATCGCTGGCAAGGGAACAGAGGTGACCGAGCTGGGTCTGGCGCTGAAGGCGAGCATTGAAAAGGTGCGCGAACAAATTCAAAATCTTGAATGAGCAGATGGTCCGCAGAGGCACGCTGTGGGGGGTTGCAAAGGTTTTGAGATTCTGGTGATTGCGGGAAGGACGAAGCTTGGCAGGAATTCTTTTCATCATCTCGGCACCCTCCGGATCGGGAAAAAGCACGCTGGTGAATGCGCTGCGTTCGCAGGTGGGCGGGCTGGATTTTTCGATCTCGTGGACGACGCGCAAGCCGCGCGGCTCGGAGGAGGATGGTCGTGAGTACCACTTCACTTCGCGAGAAACCTTTGAGTCGATGCGCGATGCGGGCGAGTTTCTGGAGTATGCGGAGGTCTTCGGCAACTACTATGGAACGGCGCGGCGGTCGCTGGAGGAAGCCGGCGCGGCGGGACGCGATCTGCTGCTGGATATCGACGTGCAGGGAGCGCGGCAGGTGGTGGCGAAGTTGCCGCAGGCGGTGACGATTTTTATTGCGCCGCCGAATCCGAAGGTTCTGCGGACGCGATTGCGGAATCGCAGCCGCGCCGAGGGCCATGTGGACGAGCAGGTGCTTTTTCGTCGGCTGAGTGAGGCGAGCAAGGAGATTGAGAATTGCCAGGAATACAGATATATTCTGGTCAACGACGTTCTGGAGCGTGCAGTCGCGCAAATGGAAGCGATTGTAGTGGTCGAGCGTATTCTTCAATCTGGAGGGACGATCGACCTGGAGCATCGGCGCGACTTTGAAATTGCGCAAGGCTGCCTGGAAAACAATGCGAGGGAACGCCTGCAGCCGGTGCTGGAAGCCTTTGGCATCGGTCCTCATGGCAGCGATCAACGCTATCTTTTTTGGGAGGATACGGATGAATCATGAAATCCCCAGCGACCCTAAAACAGAGACGAACTTCGACTCCAACTATCGCAAGGTGATGGTGGCGGCTCGGCGCGCGCGGCAGTTGCAAAACGGCGCACCGCCGCTAGTGGCAAGCAAAAGCATCAAAGCCTGTCGCCAGGCTCAGGATGAGATCCGCGCAGGCAAGATTGCGTTTGTCCATACGGTGCCGCCGCCGGAAAATCCCGAGCTGGACGACAGCGGCATCCCGATTCTGGCTGTTTAGAGAGCGTTTCAGCCGACCAGCGGAATCGGGATACAATCGCTCTATGAAGGTGATGGTGGGCGTCTCCGGCGGTATCGCTGCGTACAAGGCAGCGGAGGTGGTTCGCGCGTTGCAGCGGCATGCGCTGGATGTGCGCGTGACGATGACGCAGGCAGCGACGCGTTTTGTGCAGCCGCTCACTTTTGCAGCTCTCAGTGGACATCGCGTGATGACCAGCCTGTGGGAGATGCCGACCGATGCGTCTCCGGATGCGCCGATTGACCACATTGCCGAGGCGCAGTGGGCCGATCTGCTGGTAGTGGCTCCGGCGACGGCGGATATTCTGGCGCGCTTTGCGCACGGACTGGCAGACGATTTTCTGACGACGATGTATCTGGCGACTTCAGCGCCGGTGGTGGTGGCCCCAGCGATGAACTCCGTGATGTGGGAGCATGCCGCGACGCAAGCCAACGTGGAGATGCTGCGTCGGCGCGGGGTTCGAATCGTGGAGCCGGATGCCGGGCCGCTTGCCTGCGGAATGGTTGGTCCTGGGCGCATGGCGGAGCCGGAGCAGATTGCCAATGCGGTGCTGAATGCGCTGGGACGCAGCCACGATCTGGCTGGCGAAGTGGTGTTGATTACTGCCGGCGGCACGCGCGAGGCGCTGGATCCGGTGCGGTTCCTGGGCAATCGATCCAGTGGCAAGATGGGCTATGCGCTGGCCGAGGCGGCGCAGAGCCGCGGAGCGCGCGTGATTCTGGTGACGGGACCGTCGGCGCTGCATCCGCCGATCCACTGCGAGGTGGTGCGCGTGACGACGGCGGAAGAGATGCGGCAGGCCGTGTTGGCGCGACAGGCCGAGGCGACGCTGGTGATCAAGTCCGCCGCGGTGGCCGACTATCGGCCGGTGGTGGTGGCGGAGCAGAAGTTGCGCAGGCAGGGTCCGATGACGCTGGAACTGCTGCCGACGGAAGATATTCTGGCGGAGGTAGTGCGGCGACGTCGCCCCGGCCAGTTGATTGTGGGTTTTGCCGCTGAGACGGAAGACACTGTGGAGCAAGGGCGCGCGAAGCTGCTGCGCAAGGGCGCGGATGCGATTGTGGTGAACGATGTTGGCCGCGAAGAGATTGGCTTTGACTCGGACCACAACGCTGCGACATTTTTGACGCTGAGCACGGCGATTGATCTGCCGTTCATGCCGAAGCGTAAGCTGGCGGATCGCGTGCTGGATGAGGTTGTCGCGCTGCGCCGTCCGCAGTCGCTGCTGGTGGAGCTTTCGTCGTCGGAACTGGAGTTGCAGCGGGAGCGGCCCGCAGAGACGTCTGTCGCGCAGCAGGGGCAGGCCGAACAGGGAATCGCAAGATCACGCCATGCGGTCGTCATCGAGTAGCGCAGATGGATGCCATGAGCCAGGTGGACCCAATGGACGCGACTGCGTGGAGATGTGCTGTCGAGGCGCGTCTGCGTTTCAATCGCGATCTGGGCATTACGGAATACTATCGCCGCGATGTGCCGTTGAGTGTGCAGGACGCACTTGCGGCTCAGGTGGCGGCGACACGGCGTTCGACCGTGGCTGCCGATTCAAATCAAATTGCAAATCGATCTTCAACCCAGGTATCGACCGTTCCATCAAGCGGAGCTGTGGCTCCGACGGAGGCTGTCATCGCAACTGAATCTTCTGTTTTGTTTTCCGCGGCGCCACTGGCTCCGGCGGCGCGCGCTGGAGCGCTGGAGCAGCTTCGTGCCGAGATTGGCGACTGCTCGCGCTGCAAGCTGCATGAGGGCCGCAACAAGCTGGTCTTTGGCGACGGCGATCCAGCGGCGCGGCTGATGTTTGTGGGCGAGGGGCCGGGCGCAGATGAGGATGCGCAGGGGATTCCGTTTGTGGGCCGCGGAGGCCAGTTGCTGAACAACATGATTGGCGCGATGGGGCTGCGGCGAGATCAGGTCTACATTGCCAACGTGGTGAAGTGTCGTCCGCCGGGCAATCGCACGCCGGAGACGGACGAGGGCACGACGTGCTCACCGTTTCTAATGCGGCAGATCGAGATTGTGGCGCCGGAGGTGGTGGTGGCGCTGGGGCAGACGGCGGTGACGTGGCTGACGGGGCAGAAACGCCCTCTGAATGCCTGGCGCGGGACGGTACACAGCATGCTGGGAAGGAAACTTATCGTGACCTATCATCCGGCGTATCTGCTGCGCGACCCGAATCAGAAGAAGTTTGCCTGGGAGGATCTGCAACTGGCGATGCGGGAGCTGGGATTGCAACTGCCGCAGCGGGGATAGAGCATTCTCGCTCCTGGAGATGTGGTCTCAAACCATTTCGGGATAGATTTTCCTCAATGAATAGCCGCACGAACGGCTGTCTGCCGATAAAAACGAAAGAACACAAATGCTCCAGCGGCGGCTATTTGCTGTCGCGCCAGAGGGCGACGCCGCCGAGCAGCCCGTCCTGGTTGGAGATGATGTGGACGTTTGCGGGCAGCTCGATGGCGAGATGCTTTGCGTTGCCGCCGCCGATGTAAAGCGTGTCCCAGTTGAAGAGCGCCTGGGTCTGTGCGATGGCTTTGGCGACGCGCTTGTTCCACTTTTCCTTGCCGTGTTTTTCCAGGCCGCGCTTGCCGAGATCATCCTCGTAGGTCTTCTTTTTGCGCCAGGGATGATGCGCAAGCTCCAGCCCCGGGCAGAGATGGCCGTCGATAAAAAGTGACGAGCCGAGTCCGGTGCCGAGGGTGAGGCACAGTTCGACGCCGTGGCCGCGGATTGCGCCGAGGCCCTGAATGGCGGCATCGTTGGCGGCGCGCACCGGACGCTTCCACATCTTGCGCAGAGTGGACTCCAACGGAAAACTGGCCCACCCAGGATCGAGATTGAAGGCTCCGAGCGTGTGGCCGTGCTTGAGGACGCCAGGAAATCCGACGGAGACGCGATCGAAGGCTCCTGCTTTTTTTCGCATGGCGTCGAGCACGGCGAGGATGTTCTGTGGAGTGGGATCCTCGGGTGTCAGCTCGCGCAGGCGCTCGGTCGCGGGCTTGCCTTCAGCGTTGAGCACCATCATCTTCAGGCCGGTCCCGCCGATGTCGATGCAGAGCGTGAGCGGGTGGAGTGCGATTGTTGCGGGCGGTTGCGCGGTTTTTGCAGATGCCGTCGTCGGTTTTTTGGGAGCAGACTTTGCGGACGCGGATTTTTGGGATGGGGAAGATTTGGTTGCACTCATCACCCCTGCATTGTAGTTCACGGCACGGCGACGAGCGCGAGCCAGGGCGACAGCGGGCAGTAGACTGAGACTGGACCCAGACGATGCCCCGCTGCTGTGAAGTTGCGCTTCCCGTGCCGCTCGACCAGACCTTTACCTATCGTCTGCCGGAGGGTCTTTGCCCGCTGCCGGGAGCGCGGGTGATTGCGCCGTTTCGCAGGGAGCAGTTGATTGGCGTGGTGACGGCGCTGCATGATGCCGAGCCGGAGGGCGTGGAGCTGCGAGCGATTGCTTCCGTGCTGGATGAAGAGCCGTTGTTGCCGACTTCGCTGCTGGAGCTGGCGCGATGGATTGCGGAGTACTATCTGGCTCCACTGGGCGAGGTGTTGCGCGCGATGTTGCCGCTGACTGCGGAGCTGCGGCGGCAGATCATGTTGCGCATTACGCAGGCGGGGCTGGATGTACTGGCGCAGAGCCTGGATGGCGCTGTTGCGTCCGGTCGTTCGCGGCGCGTCTCGCTTGCGCCGGATTCGGTGGAGTTTCGCGTGCTTACGCAATTGGCGGAGGGGGAGCGCGCACGAATGACGACAGTGCGCACGGCAACCTCGGCCAGCGTGCAGCAGATCAACGCGCTGGTGCGCCGCAAGTGGATTGCGCGCGAGACGAGCGCGGAGGAGCGGGACGCGCGGCGGCTGGAGCGTTTTGCCGTGCTGGTTCCGGATGCGCGCCTGCCCGCGCTGACGGAGCGTCAGCAACTTGTGTTGGCGGAGCTGGCGGCGGTGGGCGGTGCGGAGCGATTGCGCGATCTGTATCGTCGCCTGCCCTCGAATAGTACGCTGCAAACGCTGGTGCGGCGCGGGCTGGTGCGCATCGAGGAACGTCCGCAGTCGTTTCGGCTCAGTTCACTGGTTGTTTCTGCTGCGCGTCATCGTCTGAATCCCGCGCAGGACGCCGCGCTTGCAGCGATTACGGAAGCCTTAGGTCGCTTTCAATCGATCCTGTTGCACGGGGTAACGGGATCGGGCAAGACGGCGGTGTATCTGGCTGCGATGCAGTGTGCGCTGGATCGCGGACAAAGCGCGCTGCTGCTGGTGCCGGAGATTGGGCTGACGCCGGCGATTACCGCGCAGCTTGACGCGACCTTTGGCTCGCGTGTGGCGCTGCTGCACTCTTCGCTGACGCCGCCGGAGCGCGCCGAGCAGTGGCATCGCATCCGGCGCGGCGAAGCGCCGATTGTGGTGGGCACGCGCTCGGCGATCTTTGCGCCGGTGCCACAACTGGGACTGATCCTGGTGGATGAGGAGCACGACTCCAGCTATAAGCAGGAAGAAGCGCCACGCTATCATGCGCGCGATGTGGCCGTGATGCTGGCTCATCTGCACGGCATTCCGGTCGTGCTGGGGTCGGCGACGCCGTCGCTGGAGAGCTGGCAGAATGCGGCTGCGGGCAAGTATCGGCTGGTGAGCATGAATGCGCGCGTGCACGAGCGCCCGCTGCCGGAGGTGCAGCTTGTGGACATGCGTGAGGAGTATCGGCAGGTGGGTCAGGATCAGCTTTTTTCGCGCCTGCTGACGGAGGAGATTCGACAGACGCTGGAGCGCGGCGAACAGGCAATTCTGCTGCTGAACCGGCGCGGATATTCGTTTGCGATTTTGTGCCGCAGTTGCGGAGAAAAGCTGGAGTGTGTGAACTGCGCCATTGCAATGACCTATCACAAGGCAGCGGGATCGACGGATGCACCGGTACCTGTTGGGCAGCGGCTGGAGTGCCACTACTGCGGCTATCGGCGCGCGGTGCCTGCGCGTTGCCCAAAGTGCGAGAGCGAGCACCTGTACTATCTGGGAGCAGGCTCGCAGCAGGCGGAAGAACGGTTGCAGGAGATTTTTCCAGGAGCGCGGATCGGTCGCATGGATCGCGATACGGTGCGCGGTCGCATGGACATGGAATCACTGCTGGCGCGGCTGCACTCCGGCGAGATCAACCTGTTGGTGGGCACGCAGATGATTGCCAAAGGGCACGACATCCACGGAGTGACGACGGTGGGTGTGGTGGGCTGCGACCACGCGCTTTCCATGCCGGATTTTCGCGCTGCTGAACGCGTCTTTCAGCTCATCACGCAGGTCTCAGGCCGTGCCGGCAGAGGGGAACTGCCGGGCCGCGTGGTGGTGCAGACGTGGCATCCGGATCACTACTCCATCGTGAATGCTGCGGCGCACGACTACATGAGCTTTGCGGAACGCGAGCTGAAATATCGCGGCTGGATGCACTATCCGCCGTTTGGCTACCTGGCGAATCTGCTTTTCAAATCGCGCAGCGCGGACGAAGCCGCGCAGTGGGCGGAACGAGCCGCAGTGTGGCTGCGTGCGCATCCGGTGGAAGGTGTGCGGATTCTGGGACCGTGTGCGGCGCCGATTGCGCGCGTGAAAGAGACGTGGCGCTTTCATCTGGTGCTGAAAGCTTCGGGCCGCGGAGCGCTGAACGGCTTGTTGCGTGGGCTTCTGCGCAATCTGGAAGTGCTGGAGATTCCGCGCCGCAACATGATTGTGGATATCGATCCGCAGCGGCTGATGTAGCGGCTGCGGATCGCGCAATCGGATCGCTTCACATTACAACTGCATCGCGGCGGTCATCTCGGCGAGAATGGCTGCGGTCGCTGCGGCCGGGTCCACCGCTTGTACGATGGGCCGTCCGACGACGAGGAAGCTGGCTCCGCGTTGCAGAGCGTCGGCGGGCGTGGCCACGCGCTGCTGGTCACCAAGCGTGGCTCCGGCAGGTCGGATGCCGGGAACGACGAGGGTGGTTTCAGCCCCGCAGATGCTGCGCAAGCGTGTGGTTTCTTCTGCGGAGCAGACGAAGCCGCGCATGCCGACGGCAAGCCCCATGCGCGCCAGCGTCTCCACCTGTTCGCTGGGTTGTTGTGTCACTCCGGTTGCGTGCAGTTGCTGCGCATTCATGCTGGTGAGCACGGTGACGGCAAGCAGGGTGGGAGCCTGCGGCATGGACGTTGCGGCTTCCAGCGCGGAATGCAGCATCTGCGGGCCTCCGCCGGCATGCAGCGTGAGCAGGGAAGCGCCGAGTGAGGAAGCGGACTTGACGGCGCTGGCCACGGTGTTGGGGATGTCGTGCAGCTTGAGATCAAGAAAGACGGAATAGCCTGAGCCGGTCAACTCAGCGACCATCGAAGGCCCGGCAGCGATGAACAACTCCAGCCCGACCTTCAGCCACTTGCACTGCCCCTCCATACGTGGCAGGAACTGCCGCACGCTGCGCGCGTCCGGCAGATCGAGTGCAACGATCAGACGATCCGCTGCATGGCGACCGAGCGCCGCGGAAGAGGTGGAGTATTCCAATGGAGTGTTGGTCGTGCTGTGCTGGTCGGTCATGCAACCAGTGTAGAGCGTTCAGCGGCTCGCGGAAGCGGTGCGTGCCGCCTCGGGCCAGTCAACCTGCGCCATCTCCGCGCCTTCGATGCGGTCCAGGCGAACGCGTGCAATGCCGACGCGACGGAATCCGAGCGCGTGTGCTGCGGCGTAGGAAAGATCGACGATGCGGCCGGGAACGATCGGCCCACGGTCGTTGACGCGCACCATGATGGAGCGGTGATTGGCAAGGTTGGTCACCTTGACGAGTGAGCCAATGGGCAGCGTGGGATGAGCGCAGGTGAGCAGTGTGCGGTCAAACGGTTCACCGCTGGCAGTCGGGCGGCCCTGAAAACGGTCGCGACCATACCAGGAAGCGCGTCCTACTTGTGTCCAGCGATGAGACGCCTCAGGTTTCCGGGTTTGCTGTCGATGGACGCCCGTGGCGCCGGGAGTCGTGGAACTGGCGACGGCCGCCAGAAGTACGAAGATCGAAGTGGTCCAGCCCAGGTTTCGGACGGATCGTTTGGCTGAAATACTTAACATTCATTAACAATGGGAACATATCCAGACGAAACATTCAAGCCATTCTGGATAGCATTGGGGTCATTTGCGGTCTAAATGGCTGAAGAATCAGGAGTCAATATTTTTTCGAGGCATCTGGAGAGCTGTTTGAAAACAGGACATTACATTGAATTTTCGTCATTTGAGCTTTATCAATAGTCACAAGTTAGATTGGATGCAATCTTCAGGAGTTATTGTTTCGGCAAAGATCAAAGCTTCTGGAGTGAGGATGTGTGTGCAGGCATGCAGCGACGCGTTTTCTTTGCCACAACTGTGGCGAAGAGTCGGCAGAAGTCTCTATTTGCTTGTCGCTTTCGTTTCGTCGCGCATGGGCAGAAAACGGCGCAGATAGCTGAGCGGGTCTTTGCAGAGCACCATCGTCTTCAGGTGATATTGCCAGGCATCGGTCTTGGTGGTTCGTCGCGTAAATGGTCGTCGCGTAATGGTGATGAATTCTCCATAGCGATTTTTTTGCGTGTAGGTGGCAGTGGGCACAACGAAGTTCATCTGCTCCCCTGGTTTCCACACGGCCATGGCAAATTCATGCGAATAGAGCAGTGCGATGTAGCGGCTCTGCTGTGTCAACATGCGGATCGCTTCATTCTCCCCGGGCCATTCCGGCTGAATGTAGACCTGAAACCAGGTTCGGAAGTCGAATCCGTTGGTCTGCGCGAGTTTGAGTCCCAACACCAGAATGTCAATTCGCTTCATGCGTTGTTCACGAGATGGCTGCTTGAAGAATAAACCGGAGCGCCAGAATTGATGGTAGCGAATCCTGATCGTGTTGGCGGTTTTTTATCGCTGCCCGTTTAAGATGAGGGCAGATGACAAGAACGTATTTGCACTATCGCACCGCGAGAGGATTTTCTGGAAGATGGTTTGTCTGGTTGATTGGGATGACGCTGGTGGCGTTCCGTTGCGCTGGTGCGCAGGAGGCGATCCATACCAATCCGCTGCATCGGGACCCGGAGGTTCGCAGCGCCTTTCAGCACTTTTACAATCTCGACTATCCGAGCTGTATCGCGACGCTGGAGGCGGTACAGGCACAGCATTCCGGTGATCCGGAGGCGACGACGCTGCTGCTGGAAGCCGTGGTTTTCCAGGAGCTTTATCGGCAGGATTTGCTGGACACAACCTTCTATGCGTCCGATGGATTCCTGACCGGCAAGCACCCAACACCGGAGAATATGGCGGTGCGGGATCGCATCTTTTCGCTGGAGGATGAAGTCGAGCGCGAGTCCGCAGCCCGACTGCAACGTAATGCGCGCGATGTGGATGCACTCTATGCGCGCGGATGGGCGCGCAGCCTGCGCTCCAGCTATGTGGCGATGGTGGAGCGATCGTTTGGAACGGCGTTTCATCTGGCGCTGCAGGCGCACGGCGACGAGGCGCGTGTGCTGCAGATGGACCCGGATTATGTGGATGCGGAACTTGTGGTGGGCACCTATCAGTATGTGATTGGCGCGCTGCCATTCGGCTTCAAGCTGCTGTTTGGATTTGCGGGCATCACCGGATCAAAGGCACGCGGAATGCAGTTGCTGCAGGATGATGCGGCGCGCGGACCGATGACCTCCGTGGAATCGGCCACGGTGATTGCGCTGTTTCTGCGTCGCGAAGCGAAGTATGCACAGGCGATTACGGTGGTGCAGTCGCTGGAGTCGCGTTATCCGCATGATTTTCTTTTTGCGCTGGAGGAAGCGAATCTGCGCAAGGATGCCGGGCAGGGAATGGTGGCTGTCGCTGCATATCAGAAGCTGGTGGACGAGGCGGATAACCCGAAGTATTTTCCTCTGGCGCATGTGGAACTGGCCTACTATGGTCTGGGGGAAGCGTTGAAGGGACAGCGCCACTATACGGAAGCTGCTGCGGCCTATGAGCATGGCGCGTGGCTGCCCGCAACGGGGGCGGAGTTGAAGCGGCGTTCGCTGGTGGCCGCCGGCAAGGCGCGCGATCTGGCTGGCCAAAGGTCGCTTGCCGTCAACGATTATCAGGCGGCGATTGCCACCGGAGGACCGGAGACAACGCAGGGACAGATTGCGCGTCGTCTGCTGCGCTCGCCCTATCACGAGTAAGCCGCATTCTTTCAGCGAAGGCTGATTTCAAGGAACTTCTGCGCGCGTGCTGTCGTATCCTTTGCTGACGTGAAAGAAGGTCGAAAGGAAGGTTCCACGATGAACAATTTTTGCAGTGCCTGTGGTTCACCGTTGAGCGCAGATGCGCGTTTCTGCCCAGGCTGCGGAACTGCCGTGCATTTTGTTGCGCCCTCGGCAGGTCAGGCCACGCGCCAGCTTTTTCGTCCACTCTATGATCGCCGCATTGCAGGCGTATGCGCTGCCATGAGCCGCGCGTGGGGCTGGGATATTGGCCTTCTGCGCGTTCTGACTGTGATCTGCGGCATCTTTCTGTTTCCGCTGACGGAGATTGTCTATCTCGCCTGCTGGATTGGCATTCCCGAGGAACTGCCTGCGCCGCCGCTGATGTAGAGATCGTTCAGATTTTTCGCTTGCCAGGCATGTGTTCCTGGATGCGCGACCGCGACGGATCTGGACTGAGTTGTCTTCTGCTATCGTCGAAGAAAGCATTTCTATTTTTTTCGATTTACACGCAGGCATCGACGTGGCTCAAACGCGGTTCTCCGGGGTGGCAACCTCCCGCCCATTTCAATCGAAGACGACTTCCCGGCGCGGCGCGGAGCTGTACTGCGGCCAGTTGCGGCTCTCCACGCTCGCCGCTGAATACGGCACTCCGCTGTACGTCTACAGTGCAGACCACATTCTGGATCGGCTGGAGCTGTTCCAGCGCGCGCTGGCCGGTCGTGAACATCTGCTGTGTTACGCGGTGAAGGCCAACTCCGCGCTGGCGCTGCTGCGGCTGTTGGCCGAGCACGGAGCTGGGTTTGACATCGTCTCTGGCGGGGAATTGGAGCGCGTGCGCGCCGCAGCCCCGGAGGCACTGAGTCGTGTGGTTTTTTCCGGCGCTGGCAAGACGGCGGAAGAGATGGATCTGGCGCTTGAGGCGGAAATTCTTTCGTTCCAGGTGGAGAGTGAGGCGGAGCTGGCGCTGCTGGCGCAACGGGCCGCGCGCATGCGGCGCAAGGCGCGCTTCTCGCTCCGCGTCAACCCGGATGTATTCGCCGCAACGCATCCGTACATCTCGACCGGACTGAGCGAGCATAAATTCGGGATTCCGATTGCGCAGGCTCGGCGAATCTATGGTGAGGCCACGGGTCGCGCGGTGCGGAAGCAGCGCTGGCTGGAGGCATACGGGGTCAGCGTTCATATCGGCTCGCAAATCCGCTCGGCGGAACCCTTTGGCGCGGCGATGGCGCGCGTCGCGCGGCTGGTGCGTGAGCTGGAGCGCGATGGCATTTCACTGCGCTCGGTCGATGCAGGCGGCGGTCTGGGCATCGACTATGAAGACGCCGCAGGCTTTGATCCCGCCGCCGCTGCTCACGCCTATCTGTATGCGATGGAGCAGGCGCTGGATGGACTAAACGTCCGGCTGGTTCTGGAGCCAGGGCGTTTTCTGGTGGCGCAGTCGGGTGCTTTGCTGACGCGCGTGCTTTACGTGAAAAAAAATGGCCGCAAGACGTTTGTGATTACGGATGCAGGGATGAACGACCTGATTCGCCCGGCACTTTATCAGGCATGGCATGAAATTGTGGCTGTTCAGCCGCGCACGGGACGAGCGATCACAGCCGATGTCGTCGGCCCGGTCTGTGAATCCGGCGATTTCTTCGCGCGGGATCGCCGCCTGTCGCCGGTTGAGCCAGGCGATCTGATGGCGATTCTGGATGCCGGGGCTTACGGAATGGCGCAAAGCTCGAACTATAACTCGCGTCCGCGTCCTGCGGAACTGCTGGTGCAGGGCAGGGAAGCGCGGCTGATCCGACGACGAGAGACGATGGCGGAGCTGTTTGCACCGGAGATGGAGCAGGTGGCAGTTCTGTCTGATCCTCTCAAGTCAATGAAAAAATAGAGTTTGCCTCGGATTTCAGTGGAGATTCTCGTTTCGGGCAGAGCTTGCTTTTTTCTATGAAAATTGGTACTCTTAGGAAGTCGTTTGTATGAGGGGTTGTAGAGATACCAGCCATCCCCTGGCGAACCCCAAAGATACTGACCACCTTTACATTGCGCCAGCGAAGCAAACACCACCCTGAAAAGAGGACATCTCATTCATGGCAAAACGTCGCGGAAATCCCAACTGGGGTAAGCCCGAACCGATCGGCCCTGTGGTTCCTACCGTCACCTCCTTTGAGCAGATTGTGAAAGAGTTCAAGCTGACTCCGGATCAGTACATCCGTTCCACGCGCCTGCGTGAGTGGGCGCGGCGCAATCGCAACTCGAAGTACATCCCCGAGGCTTTGCTTGAAGCCTGGGGCTTTGAGATCGAGTCCACGCTGTAGTTCGAGTGCTATCGTTTTTCGGATACGTATTTGGTTTTACATCGAAGGCGCTTTGCGGATTTCCGCCGAGCGCCTTTGGTCTTTTCGATGGCCTGCGCGACAATAGAGGCTGGAGTGGCCGGGAATGACGACCGAAACGATGCTGGACGAAGCTGCCGCGATTCATGCGCCTTTTGTGGATGTTCCAATGGCCCTGGAAGAGATTCGCGCCGGTCGCATGCTGATTGTGGTGGACGATGAAGATCGTGAAAACGAAGGCGACCTGACGCTGGCTGCGCAGTTTGTAACTCCGGAGGCGATCAACTTCATGGCGCGACATGGTCGCGGCCTGATTTGTCTGACGTTGACGGAGGATCGCGCCGACCACCTGAACCTGCCGCCGATGACGCAGAGAAATTCATCGCGTTTCGGCACGGCGTTCACGGAGTCGATTGAGGCGCGCGAAGGCGTGACGACGGGCATCTCGGCGCATGATCGCGCGCATACGATTCGCACGGCGATTGCGCAGCAATCGACGGCGGAGGATCTCGCTCGGCCCGGGCATGTTTTCCCCTTGCGCGCGCGTCGCGGCGGAGTGCTGGTGCGCGCCGGGCAGACCGAAGCTTCGGTGGATCTGGCGCGGTTGGCTGGCCTGGAGCCGGCTGGAGTGATCTGCGAGATCATGAACGAAGACGGCACGATGGCGCGCGTGCCAGACCTGATTCTTTTTTGCCAGCAGCATGGACTGAAGATGCTGACCGTGGCCGAGCTGATTCGCTATCGGCTGCGTCATGAGCGCTATATCCGCCGCGTGGGCGAAAGCGAGCTGACAAATCGCTTTGGCGCGTTTCGACTGATCGCCTATGAGAGCGAGATCAATGGCGGTGAAAGCCATCTGGCGCTGGTGCATGGCAGAATCGACGAGCCGGAATCCTGCGCGAAGGCCGAGCCGGTGCTGGTGCGTGTTCACACGCGTTGCACTGCGGGAGATATCTTTGCTGCCGATTGCCGCTGCCGACAGATGCTGGATGCGTCGATGCGAGCGATTGTGGAGGCAGGCTGCGGCGCGATTCTTTATCTGCACAACACCAGTCGCGGGTTTGAGTGGTCCGGCGAGGGCAGCGATCGCCGCATCCTGCTGCATCCGGAGCTGCGCGCGCAGGAAGCGCATGAGGATCGGCATCGTCGCATTGTGCGCGCGGTGGGGCTGGGCGGGCAGATTCTGAGCGATCTGGGCATCCAGCGCATCCGCATTCTGTCGAACACGCCGATGCACGTTCCCGCGTTGCAGGGATTTGGTCTGGAGATTGTGGAGCAGGTTCCGATTCCGCTGGACTCCGGCGGGCAGTGAGCCAGAGTCTGCGCTTTACAGCCGCTTGAGGAAGGCTGTTGCTTCGGCCAGTTGCGGGAAGAGTTTTTCTTCGGCGCGGAACTCCGCCCCGTGCACGCATCGCCGCGTGCCGCGCACCTTCACCGGATGCTTGAGGTGCAGCATCTCGTGATACAGCAGATATTCAATGGCATAGCGCGGACTTGAAGGCCGGTCGAAAACTTTGCTGATGACGATGGTGTTGTGCGCGGCATCGTAGTGTCCTAGCTGTCGCCGCGCGTAGTGCTCGCTCCACGTGAGATCGGGGCGGCCCAGCAGATTGTGAAAGAAGCGCTCGTTGAGCGCATCGAAGACTTCGTTCAGGTGATAGTAGCGGCCTTCTGGACCGAGCCAGCGCTTGGCTCCGCGCGTGGAGCGGATGTGCTCGGTCTGCCGCGCTACAGCTTCGCTGTACTGGAAGCGCTTGTAGCGGAGATTGTGGGTCTTGTCGATGGGTTTGCGATAGAGCTTGGCCAGCAGGATGTGCGCAATGGCGCGCAGCACGCTTTCCGGAGCGCCCTCCAGCAGGTCAGAGAGGCTGGCAAAGATTTTCCCTTCGCGCAGGCGGATCGTCGTGTTGAGCGAGACAAAGGTGCGAAAGCGCACCTCAATCTGAGGCATGGGTGCGCGCGGTCGCAACACGCGATACTCCTCGGCGAAGATGCGGATCACCTCTTCGGGCGCGACGCGTGTTTTTCGGGTGCGTTCCCGGCGCTTGGAAGCTGGCTGCGCGGTGGATTCGCCGTCTGCAAAAAGCGACTCACTGAATGCCTGCATGCGCATCGGCCTCCAGTTCGGAATCTGTTGCCAACTGGCGCTTCCACTCCAGAATGCGCGCGCGTCCTGCGGCGGCTTCGGCCTGTGGAATCTGCCCGGCCTGTTGCAGCGCGATGGAAAGCGAAGTGTGCGCGAGCGGGTCATCAGGCGTAAGCACAGTGAGCGCCAGCGCGGTGGCGACGGCGTTCTCTGTTTGGCCCAGATCGCAGAGTGCTCGCACCAGTCCGTGATAGGCATCGAAGTTTTCAGGATCCGCGCGTAAAGCGGCGCGAAAGGCTGCAACGGCTTCCTCGGCATTGGCTGCCGCCATCTGCTCCAGCGCGCGTTCGGTCCACGCCGCGGACTCGTTTTGCCTTGCCCTGTCTGCTTGTTCGTGCTCGGTGCCCACTCGTCGATTGTACGCCTGAGAGCGCTTCTATTCATCCGCAATGCGTCGCCAGTCGCCTTTGGTCGCGTCCCCGTCGGGCATGGCGAGATTCACCTTGGTCTGCGGCAGAATCACCAGGTCCACACGCCGATTCTGAGCGCGTCCAGCGGCGGTGTCGTTGCTGGCTACGGGATGAAATTCGGCATAGCCGGATGCGGAGATGCGGTTGGGCGGAATGGCTCCGGTGGCCAGAAAGATGCGTGCCAGGCGCGTGGCGCGCGCCGAGGACAGCTCCCAGTTGGAGTCGAACTGATCGTTGTGAATGGGCACGTTGTCGGTGTGGCCTTCGATGCGGAGGTCATAGCGCGTCTTGCCGAGGGATTCAGCGATCTGGCGCAGCACGGGGAGGGTCTGCGTCTCCGGTGTCGCCGATCCGGAGTGGAAGAATCCAGCCTCGCGCAGGCTGATGACCAGTCCGTCCTTGCCCATCTGCACAGAGACGGTGTGCTGCGCGATCTGGTCCGCCAGCAGGCGCTGCATGTGCTGCTGCACACTTTCCAGGTCTTCTTTCACTTGAGCCGGCGCCAGCACATCTTCACCCATCACGATGGTCATCGGTGAGACCGGTTCGTCCTTGCTGAAGACGGAGAGGTTTTTCAACTTGTTGGGCGTGCGGCCGGCCTCGGGAAAGATGCCCAGCGCGTGAAAAGCGGAGTCGATAGCCTGCGCGACCTGCGCCTGCTTTTTCTGGTCGGCTTTGGAAGAGGCGTAAAGCACGACAAAAAACGCGAAGAGCAACGTGATGAAATCAGCGTAGGAGACCAGCCAGCGCTCATGGCTGGTGCCACGATGCAGTTCTTTGCGCCTCATGCCGCCTGCTCCCGCATGTCGCGCGCGGTGGCTTCCAGATAGCCGCTCAGCTTCACCTCCAGCATGCGCGGATTCATGCCTTCCAGAATCGAAATCACGCTTTCCAGCATCATTTCGCGACGCAGATGCTCTTCACGGATGCGGATGCGCAGCTTGCCGGCGGCGGGCAGAAAGAAGAGATTGGCCGCGCCCACCCCGTAAATGGTGGCGACAAAGGCCACGGCGATGCCTTTGCCCACCTCCTGGATATTGTCCAGATGCTGCATAACCTGAATCAGCCCGAGCACTGCGCCGAGAATGCCGATGGTGGGCGAAAATCCGCCCGCGGATTCAAAGACTGCCGGTTGCCGTTCTTCGCCTTCACTGCGCGAATCCATGCTGACCGACATGATGCGGCGCAACTCGGTGGGTTCCGTGCCATCGACGGCCAGCGTGAGCGCCTGGCGAAGGAACGGATCGTCGATCATCTTGAGGTCCGCGTCGAGAGAGACGACACCGGAACGACGCGCCTTGTTGGCAAAGCTGACAAGCTGCTGCACCAGCTTTTGATCCTGCATGGGAGGCGCGACGAACAGGATGGCCAGCCTGCGGAAGGCATCCATCACCGTCTTCAGCGGAAACTGCAACAGCACCGCGCCGATGGTGCCGCCGAAGACGATCATGGCCGCCGTCGGCTGAAAGATCTGCCCCAGATTGCCGCCTTCCAGCAGCAGGCCGGCAATGATGCCCGTCAGCGCAACCAGAACTCCACCAATGCTTGCCTTGTCCATGTGATCCTCCACGCCGTCGCGGCGTTATTCCTGTTTTGCTGTGGCGGATTCGCCGCCTGGTGTACCGTTTTTGGGGTCCAGACTGCTCATTCCCGAAACAGGCACAATCGCTGCGGGATTCCCAAGTTGGCGCGCTACAGCAGCCAGCAGGCGTGCGCGATATGCCAGTACTTTCTCGGTAATCTCTTCCAGGCTTTCGCGCACAATCAGTTTTTCGCCGTGAATCAGCGTCAGCATGGTGTCTGGAGACGCCTCGGCGAGCTTGATCAGGTCGCTGTTGATAGTCATGCTGTTGCCGTTCAACCGTGTTACTTCGATCATGGCCGAATCACCTTTCTGCGGAGTCTATCGGCAAAAACTCGCATGAACACGAGTTACAAAGCGGTTGAAGGTTGGGACTGGATTCTGTTGCCGGGGTTCGTGCGTATTTTTTGTAAAGTTCATTGTGCTGTCGCCGATAGAGTGGCCAGATGCATCAGCAGCCGCATCCGGGCTGGCCAGATCGAAACCAATCTGAAGCGGACAGACCGCAGGGGATCGAGAATCGAAAAGGCGAAGCCGGTCACGCACTGCTAAATTCACGCATCCATCCAGGAGTGACCCAATGGCTCTGAGTGTATTGAACAATCTCTCCGCACTGGCGGCAGAGAACAATCTGAATAACACGCAGGCGAGTTTGCAGACAGTGCTGGAGCAGCTCTCTTCCGGTTCGCAGATCAACTCCGGCTCCGACAATGCAGCCGGCCTGTCCCTCATCAACGGCTTGCAGGCCAACTCAACCGCGCTGACGCAGTCGGCCACGAACGCAAGCGAAGGCGTCGGACTGCTTCAGGTGGCCGACGGCGCGCTCTCGCAAGTGACGAACCTGCTTAACCGGGCCGTGACGCTGGCCACTGAAACAGCGAACGGCACCCTCAACAGCTCGCAGTCGGCTGCGGCCAACCAGGAGTATTCGTCGATCCTCTCCGAGATCAACACCATCGGCCAGACGACGACCTACAACTCCAGCCAGGTTTTCACTGGCTCGGCCTCTGGCGTCAATATCTACACCGGAGACTCCTCGACAACGGGTTCTTCGATCGACAACCTGTACTTCGCGCCGTTGTCCTCTTCGACGGTGGGCGACTCCGGCGGAACCGTTGTGCAAAGCTCCTCGGGCGTCTTCTATGACTTGTCGAAGGACACCGCCGGTGCACTGACGACTGCCGCGAAATCGACGGATACGATTGCCGGCGGCCTGAAGTTTACCGTGACCAACGCCGACGGAACCACGACCAACTTCACCACGACGGCGACCACGCTCTCCGGCCTGGTGCAGGAGATCAACAAGGACGGCATTCCGGGCGTGACGGCCAGCCTGACCACAGCCAGCGCTGTGGGAGACACCGGCGTCGCTTCCACCGATACCGGCATCCTGCTCAGCAACACGAACTCGTCGGTGGTGATTGCGAACGGCACGACGGCGCTTTCGGATACGACAACCGCTGGAACGGTCTCGACCTACACCTCCACGAAGGCGACCGAGACGATCAGCTATCAGCTTGGCGCCAACGAGTCGACGACGAACCTGGCGTCGACCGACCTGCTCACAGCCGGCGATGCGCAGACGGCGCTGACCTCCATCAACGCGGCTATCAGCAACGT
>JAJZHE010000155.1 GCA_021804655.1 Acidobacteriota bacterium | reverse complement strand
TGACGGTGCTGCCTGAGATGCTGAACGACTGCGCCAGATTGAAGGCAAGCTGGAGTTGCAGTTCAGCAGTCGAGTTGACCACCAGGCTGGGCGAAAGCGGCACGGTGACGGTCGGGTTGGAAAGTGTCGCGGTTGCGGTGGTGACCTGTCCGCTGGAGCTGGTGTAGACCACGGTGGCCGCGCTGACGGTGAGGGTGACGGAGTTGTACGTGCCGTCGGGAAGGCTGGAGATTTCGATTGGTTCCTGCACGGCGCCCAGGCCGGAAAGCTCAACAGTGACCGGACTGGTGAGCACGGAGACTGGAGTGGAGCCGGTGGCGCTGGAGCCGAGAGAGACGGCGGAAAGCGTGACGCGTGCCGAGAGGATGTTGCCCAGTGGAGCGTCACTGACGGTAACGACCATCGGCGCAGCGGAAGCAGAGCTGCCGGTGGTCAGGGATGAATTCATCGAAGACGATCCGCAGCCGGTGAGCAGCATGAGAGTGGCTGTAGCAAAGGTGAGGAGTTTGTGGTTTTGGGGGATGGGGGATTTCATCGTGCATGGACTCCTGTCGGGATGGGCGCAGGCGAAAATCCGCTCGCAGCCTTTTTAGCCTGGACGGAACAAGTTACCAGCAATGATCCTGACTTAATTAAAAGCTTAGACCTTTCTTATCGGCAGAAGTTGCAGATGGATGAATGAATTTTTCATGACGCCGGGAATGGGCGTGTTTCCTCAATGAGCGAAAGCCAGAAACCGCCCGTATCCGACCCGCATCCAAGCGGGGCTGACGAGCCGCGAGGAAGTCACCGAGGTATCGATGAATCACGGGCTATCCATTTGCATTGAGGCGGTCGGCATGGAGAAAAAGCTATCTTTCGATTCGAGATTTGCAGGGCGCGCGCCGCTTGCGATAGCTTTTGCCCATGAGCGGATTCTCTTTGGAGTTATCGGGTCGTGTGGCGTTGGTGACGGGCGGTTCGCGCGGCATTGGCGCAGCGACGGTGCGGCTGTTGTGTGCAGCGGGCGCGCGTGTGGTCTTCAGCTATCGTGCCGCTGCGGCGCAGGCGGAGGCGCTGGCAGCGGAGTGTGGCGGTGCGGCTTGCTGCGTCGCTTTGAAGCAGGAGCTTCGCTCGCCCGCCGATGGACGCGCACTGGTGGAAGCAGCGAGCAGAGTCTTTGGACGGCTGGATTGCCTGATTGTGAATCACGGCATCTGGCCAGCGCATGATGCGCCGATTGGCGGGATGAGCGATGCGCAGTGGAGCGAGACGCTGGGGGTGAATCTGGATTCGGTCTTTGGGCTGGTGCGCGCGGCGGTGGCGCAGATGGATGCGCAACCGCAAACAGGCCGGCAGCGCGGGCATATTGTGCTGATCAGCTCGACGGCCGGGCAGCGCGGCGAGGCGTTCCATGCCGACTATGCGGCGACCAAAGGCGCATTGATCAGCCTGACGAAGAGCCTGTCTTCGGAACTGGCTCCGCGCGGCATTCTGGTGAATTGTGTGGCGCCGGGATGGGTGGCGACGGAGATGTCTGCCGCAGCGCTGAACGATTCGGAGCGCGGGCCGCAGATTGCGTCGGTGATTCCCGTGGGTCGCGCTGGATTGCCGGAGGAAATTGCCGCGCCTGTGGTTTTTTTATGCACATCGCATGCGGGATTCATCAGCGGAGAGGTGCTGAATGTGAATGGCGGCGCGGTGCTGGTGGGTTGATGGGAAGACGGACTTCAGTTTGCGCGCTGGCGTGGATGCTTCTGACGGTTCTGCTTTGTGCGCTGTCCTTGCGCGCGCAGGATGTGGCGACGGAGAAGAACACTGCGCATGCGCGCGCTCTGTTGCAGGCGATGGTGAAAGCGTTGGGCGGTGGTTTGTGGATGGATATGCCGAACTATGAGTGGTGGGGCACGACGGCGCAGTTTTATCAGGGAAAGCCGAATGGCATTGCGACACACTTTTGGTATTTTCACAAGGCTCCGGATCTCGATCGCTGGGAGTTCACCAAACATCGCGATGATGTGCAGATCTTTACTGCGAGCGGGGGATGGGAGATTCTCTATCGCGGCATGACGCCGCTGCCCAAGGATCAGGTGGAGGATTATCTGCGCCGTCGCAACCACTCCATCGAGACGGTGATGCACACGTGGTTTGCCGATCCGAATACGCTCTTCACATACGATGGGCAGCAGCTTGCCGAGCGGCATCTGGCGGATCAGGTGACGATGATCTCCGCTACGAACGACTCCGTGACGCTGCAACTGGATGCGGAGACGCATCTGCCGCTGCGGCGCATCTTTCACTGGCGCAACCCGGTTTACAAAGACCAGGACGAAGACATCGAAGAGTATGACAACTATCGCGTCGTGGATGGGATTGAGACGCCGTATAGCATCACGCATTATCGCAATGGCGAGATGATCAACGAGCGTTTTCTGCTGGGTGCCGAATATGATCGCTCGCTGCCGCAGGATGAGTTCGATCCGCAGGCGACGGCGCGTCGCATTGTGAAGTGAGGTCGGAAAAAAGCGGGCAAAAACTGTAGCCCTGCGCACAATTTATAATCGGCCTTTGCGCTGTGTGGCGCATATTTCCCACTTCGGAGTCCCGCATGAACGACGCGCCGCAGACGATGGACATCAGCCAGGTGATGGAGTTTCTTCCGCACCGCTACCCGTTCCTGTTGATCGATCGCGTGATCGGCTTTGAGCGCGCGCAGCGCATTACGGCGATCAAGAACGTGACCATCAACGAGGAGTTTTTCAACGGACATTTTCCGGGTCATCCGATCATGCCGGGCGTGCTGGTGGTGGAAGCGATGGCGCAGGCTGGGTGCATTCTGCTGCTGCAGGAGATTGCCGACCGCGAGAGCAAGCTGGTTGTTTTTACGGGGATCGAAAATGCGAAGTTTCGCCGCCCGGTGACGCCCGGGGACCAGCTTCGGATCGAAGTGGAGGTGCTGAGCTTCCGGCCGCGCGTGGGACGCATGGAAGGCAAGGCATATATCGGCGACAAGCTGGCTTGTGAGGCGACGTTGACGTGCGCGGTAGTGCCGCGCGGCTCTCGGAGCAGTTCGGCTCAGACTGCCACGGCGGCTTCGACAGGTGAAGAGGCATGAGCGTGCATTCCAGCGCAGTGATCGCGCCCGGAGCGGTGGTTCCAGCATCGTGCGAGATTGGCCCGTTTTGCGTGATTGGAGCGGATGTGGTGCTCGGCGAGCGAAACCGTCTGATCTCCCATGTGGTGCTGGATGGCTGCACGCGACTGGGCGATGAGAATGTGATCTATCCGTTTACCTCGATCGGAGTGGCGCCGCAGGATTTGAAGTATCACGGGGAGCCGACGCTGACCGAAATTGGCAGCGGGAATACGATTCGCGAATCGGTGACGATCTCGCGCGGCACGGAAAAAGGCGGCGGGATTACGCGCGTGGGTTCCGGCTGCCTGCTGATGGCGTATGTGCATGTTGGGCATGACAGCCAGGTAGGTAATCAGTGCATCCTGGCGAATGCCGCGACGTTGGCAGGGCATGTGACGATTGGAGATTTTGCCACGGTGGGCGCGTTCAGTCCGGTGCACCAGTTCTGCACCGTCGGTCGCTATGCCTACATCGGCGGCGGAACGATTGTGACGCAGGATGTGCTGCCGTATTCGCTGACCAGCGCGCGCAGAGAAAACAAGGCATTCGGGATCAACAAGGTGGGTCTGGAGCGGCGCGGATTCAGCGAAGAGCGGTTGAAAAAACTTCGCGCGGCGTTTCGCCTGCTGCTGGCGGCGCGTTTGAACACGACGGATGCGGTTGAGCGCATCCAGTCGATGGGCACCGATGAGACGCTCCCTGCCGAGACGCGCGCCGACCTGGTGGAACTGGTTGATTTCATCACGCGCAGCCAGCGTGGAGTGATCAAGTGATGGAGTCCGAGCGGCTGGGACTGATTGCCGGCAATGGGCGTTTTCCGTTTCTGCTGCTGGATGCAGCGCGTGCCGCAGGGATGCATGTGGTGGTGGCCGCGATTCGTGAAGAGACCGATCCGGCGATCGAGCGTCGCGCAGAAGCGGATCATGGGATTACGGTTCATTGGCTTTCGCTGGGCGAGCTTTCGCGGCTGATCGAGACTTTTCAACGCGAAGGAGTGCGCCACGCCGTCATGGCCGGGCAGGTGAAACACAAGCAGATTTTTTCGTCGATTCGACCGGACTGGCGGCTGGCCAAGCTGCTGCTGAATCTGCGGACGCGCTCGACGGATATGCTGCTGGGCGCGGTGGCCAAGGTGCTGGCCGATGAGGGCATTGAACTGATCTCGTCCACTACGTTTCTGGAGCCGTTGCTGGCGCGTGAAGGCGTGTTGACGCGGCGCGCACCAAGCGAAGTGGAGCAACGCAACATTGACTATGGCCTGGGCGTTGTGGAGTCGCTGGGGGCCTGGGATATCGGCCAGACTGTGGTGATTGCAGCGCAGGCATGCGTGGCCGTGGAGGCGATGGAGGGTACGGACGCGACGATTGAACGCGCCGGGCTGCTGATGGCGTCGCTCGATGCGGAGGCGTCTACTCTGGAGCGCGCGCTGACCGTGGTGAAGCAGGCCAAGCCGAAGCAGGATATGCGTTTCGACGTGCCGGTCATTGGCGTGCGCACGATTGAAGCGATGAGCCGTGCAGGCGCGACTTGTCTGGCGATTGAGGCGGGCCGAACGCTACTTTTTGATCTGATTAAAGTGCGCGCGTCGGCAGAGGCGGCAGGGATTGCCATTGTGGCCGTATCGCGCCGATAATCATCGGGTATCGGAAAAGCGCTCGACTCTGGCAATCTCGCTGCTTCGGCGATTCATCCGCTGCAAAATCGGACAACGACAGGAGCAACCATGATAAAAAAATACGCGATTCTTGCCGCAGTGATGATCGGGCTGGCCGCTGTTCCGGCATTTGCCGGCGATCTGCAACCAGGCGCGACAGCACCTGGCTTTACGCTGCCCTCTCAAAGCAACACGCCCATCAGCCTTTCGCAATATCGCGGCAAGTGGGTTGTGCTGTACTTCTATCCCAAGGACATGACACCTGGATGCACGCTGGAGGCGCACAATTTTCAGCGCGATCTTTCCAAGTTCACCGCTGCCAATGCCGTTGTGCTGGGCGTGAGCCTGGATACACCGCAAAGCCATGCAACGTTCTGCACGAAGGAAAGCCTCACCTTCAAGCTGCTGGCTGATCCGAAGCACAAGGTTGTGGATGAATATGGCGTGCCGGTGCGCAGCTTTGGCATGGTGAACATCGCGCTGCGCCAGACGTTCCTGATCGATCCGCAGGGCAAGATTGTGAAGGTGTGGCCGGATGTGGACAAGGACATCAAGGACCATAGCACGCAGGTGCTGGCGGCGATTCACGACGATGGCAAGTAGAGCGTGTTTCATCTCTACCTCGGTGGCTTCGTAGCGGTTCGCCAGGCCCGTTTTGATCGCGGGTATGATACGGGCGGCTTCAGGTTTTTGTTTATGAAATATGCTTAAGGAACCTCTGCACAGATGGATGATTTGTGAAAGTTGAACCGCGGTGTGGGTTGAACAGGCGATATCGGCGGGATTGTTGGCCGAGGATGCACCGTTTGCGATAGTTAGTTCGCCTCCGGAGGCTGTCTCAGCCTCTGGAGATACTATGTTCCCTTGCGAGTCGCTTTGCTTTTGCGGCGAACTCCGATGGCGTCATGTAGTTCAAGCTGCTGTGTGGCCTCCTTTCGTTGTAATCGCAGCGCCAGTTGGCGATGATCCGCCTTGCTTCAAACAGGTTCTGGAACCAGCTGACGCGCAGGCACTCCTCGCGCAGTTTGCTGTTGAAACTCTCCACGTAGGCGTTCTGCGTAGGCTTGCCCGGCTGGATGTGCACCAGATCAATCTTCCGATCCAGAGCCCAGGCAAGAAAATGCCGACTGGTCAGCTCCGGGCCGTTGTCGCAGCGAATCGCGCGAGGCAGACCGCGCTCGGCGATGACCTGGTCGAGCACCAGGTTGTTGGCGCTGGCCCAGGCCGAGACCATGTGGACCAGCGATTTGCTGTCACTGCT
>JAJZHE010000154.1 GCA_021804655.1 Acidobacteriota bacterium | reverse complement strand
CTGGCGACGAGCGATAGCGGGACGCCAAGCCCGTCGACCAGCAGGCTTCGCTTGCGCCCATTTTTTCCCCCGATCCGTAGGGTTAGGCCCTACGCATTCAGTGGCCAGCGGCGCTTTGTGCATCGCCCCGTCGATGCTCTGCCAATCCCAGGCAATGCCTTCCATTTCGTCGTACTCGGCCAGCCCAGCCTGCCACAGATGAAGAAAAAACCCTTGCTTCTGCCATCGCTGAAAGTGCGTATGCACTGCGCTGGAACTGCCGAATTCACCGGGCAACGCCTTCCATTGACAACCGGTTCGCAGCACATAAACGATGGCCGAAAATATCTGGCGCGGCGGCATCGCAGGACGACCCGCGCCAGGCTTGCGGCGATATTGACGACCTGCAGGTCGAGTCACCGCAGGAATCAGTGGCTCGACTTTAGCCCAAAACGTATCCGATAAAGTCCAGGACTTCATGGGAATACCGTATCATCTATTTACGGATAAGTTATAAGAATGGCGCCGAATTTGAGACTGAGCGTAGTGGTACCGGCACCGCCGTTGATGGTGAGCGCTTGGCTGGCGGAGGAACTGGTGGTTTCGATGTAGCTACCGTTGAACTTTGCGGAGAGGGTGGTGGAGCCGATGTCGCGGAGGCCGGAAGTGGTGAGAACCGCCTGGCCAGAGGACTTGAGTAAGGCTATGCCGATGGGCGCGCTCCTGCCAGATCGCTGCGCAGCGTCGGGGCTGGCCCATCGCTCACAGCCGTCACCTGTAGCCCATCCTGCTTGCGCTCCATCTTCAACTGCACCATTTGCCCGCCCAGGTGCAGATTCTTGATCGTCGCATCGGGCCAGTTCGCAGGCAGATGTGGATTCACCGTCAGTGCATCCCCCGAAGCATCCGTCGTAACGCCAAACACTCCGCGCATCACCGGCACGATCACCATCGTGCTCGACCACAACTGATGACTCGTCGAGCGCCCAAACGGAACATACGTATCGCCCGACAGCAGCTCCGTCACCGCGCCCAGGTCCGAGGCCCACGTCAGGTCCACATTCTCCCTCAGCATCTGTTCCACGGCCAGCGGCTGTCCCCCGCGATACTCCGCCAAAGCCGCCCACCCCGTAAACAAGGGCCAGACAGAACCCTGGTGATAGCTCATCCCGTCAAAGATCGGCTCGTCCGAGGCCACATCGCGCAATCCCCAGTCGGTTTCCAGCGTATGCGCTGACAACTCCTTCAGGCACGATGCGGAGTGCTCCAACGGCCTTGCCGCATCGCCCGATGCCGTCGCGCTCCACCACGCAATCGACGGATACACCGTGCGCGTGCGGTCCGGCTTGCCGTCCATCCCGTGGCTGAAGTCAGAGCAGCCCTTGTCCGCATCCGCATATTCGCGCTCAATCGTCGCATGGATCGTCCCGGCGCGCTTCTGCGCCTCGTTCGCCGCCGCCTCATCGCCCAGCGCCGCCGCCAGGTCGTGATACGCCACGCTCGCCTCTTCGTCCAGCAGCGCCAGATACACCTCCTGATGCGGCATTCCACCCGGCCAGCTTTCCACCCAACCCGTCCCCGGCGAGTTGTCATAGATCCCGTCGTGGTCCGTGTCCGAGGTGGGAGCCGTCTCAAACGCTCAGGCTTTTTCCATCACACTGCGATGTGCACGCACCCAGTCAAGATCGCCCGAAGCGCGTAGATAATCTTCCACCGCCAGCAGAAACAGCGGTGTCGCATCGGCCGCTGCATACATATACGGAAAGCTCCGCCAATGCACATCCGGGTCATAGGCCGTCTGCGAATATTCATGCATGATCTTGCCGTCGGCACGTTGCCGTGCTGCCAGAAAATCCAACTCATCCCGCGTCAGCTTATAATCTCCCATCGCATCGACCGCCGAGAGCGTAAAGAGCGCATCGCGCCCAAAGAACCATCCAAATCCGGGCCGGGCCGAATCGCCGCTTTCGTAGTACCCGGCCACCAGCGCCGTCTCGCCCGCTCCGGGAATCGCATCGTAGGCATGCGCCTTGAGCTGCTCAATCGAAACCTCCGCCCAGCGAAAGGCCGTGTTCAGCGTCGCGTCCGGCGTCTTCACCTCGGTCGCGTCAGCCAGCAGCTTCTGGTCGCTCCCCTGCTCGGCCGCATACAGCGCCGAAATCCGGTCATTCAGCTTCCCAAGCGTCGCGCCCAGCGCCCTCGTTCGTCGCCGTCTCCGTCGTCGCTCCCACGGCCATCAGCAGCGGAAAATACCGGTCCCCATCGCGCTTCGGATCGTAGTGCAGCCTTAGCTCCAGCGGATGCACCTGCGGACGTTCCTGATACGGAGCCATCACGCCCGGCTCAGCCCCGGGAATTGTCACCGCTCCGGACAGATCAGGGTAATCCAGATGCAGAACGTAGTAGCCATCCACGCCGCTTGCCGCGCCCGATCCATGGCCAACCCACTCCGCCGACGGCGCGCCGCCGTTCCGCTTCGGCCACATCCACAGCATCTCCGGCGTGAAGCGAAAGGTCAGGTCCACAGGATGTCGCGCTTCCACCTGAAACAACACCACCGGACCCGTCGATGGCGCTTCTGCATCGCCCGCATTCACCAGCGTGCTCGGCGAAAACATGATCTGCCGCAGCGTAAATCCGATGTGCGCATAGGTAATCACGGTGTGGTCCGGATGCACCTGGATCGAAGCCGCCTGCTGGTTGACATCGATGGGCACGGGATATCCCTCGACCTGCGCGGTGATGGCCATGTGGCTCAGCAGCTTGATCGGGAGAATCCACGCCTCAAACGACCCTGCCTGCCGACCCACCAGCATCCCGCGCTCGCCGGCCACGGTGAATGGCTCATGCGCCCGCACGGGGCGGCGAATGCTGAGCGGGTCGTCGGTTGCGGGGGCCTTCAGTGGGAATGCGTTAATTGGATGCAAGCGCTGCGCTGGCAGAGCCGTGGAAGCGCACAGCAGTAGCAGGCTGATTTGCAAAACTCGTTGCCACAGGGCTGTGTGGCGAAACGAACCATCAGGACGGGAAATGGGCAGAACAGCAAAGTTTCTCACGCCGTTCAGTGTAGTTCACCGCCTCCGCGTTGCACGTAGACAATCCTAAGTTCCGGATCGAATTCCAGACACAATAATCCAAGAGAAGCCGTACCCAGCAATGCGTTGAATCGAGCCGCACGATTCGAGAAGATGCCGACGTTTGGATGAAGTTGACTGCGGGCAATCACGAGATTGCCTGTGTAAACGATCGGACCATGCCCCAGTAAAACTTTGCTTCCGGACACCATGTCCGCGTCGATCGATCCATTGATCCCAGTCGCTTTTACTGCAGCTTTGTCCTTCTGGTTTTCGCTCAGACCAGCAGGATGTCGAAATTGTTTTGAAAGCAGGAGCGATACATTCACTCCTGTGTCAATGGTTGCGAATGTACCTGCAATTTTTGCATTTGTGAATTTGATCTTGATCGGCACAAGAATACCTGATTTCGTCCACCTCGTTGGCAAGGCTATCCAACGATCCGCGTTGTGAGCACAATGATCTTTCGGGAACACCTCTATCTTTGTCTGCGGACCATCCAAAAGAACGCAGTAGGAATTCAAAAAATCAAGACCAAGAACTCCATCGTAATCCTTGACTTCTTTGTCAGTTTTATAGACAAGAGCTTTCGTTGAAAAGGGTTGTAAAGGCGATAAGTCCATACTCATGCGAATCTGGCCGGTAGAAAAAACCTTTGCTGAACTTCCTATACCGATAAGCTTGGTTGAATGCTTATGTAGAGTGGATGCACCACTGATAAAAGATGTAAAAACTTCAGTGGTTTGTGTTCCAGTATCAACCATTAACTTCATCCGACCTAACGATGTTTCAGCAGTTAGAAAGTATCGGCCATTCATTGTTTCTAAAGGAACAGTCAAATAGGCTGTGTCGGTTGTATTATGCATAATATTTTCTGCGGCAGGTACTGTGATCCCGCCGCAGAGCGCAAAAAGAATGCCAAAAACAAAAAAATGACACAAAGCAAATCACCTCCGGATACTTATTTGTATTGGCAAGGCCTGAGATTCGGACATGGACTGGAACTGCCATCGACTCCCGGGTCGATGAATCCAGCCGATGCAGTCGGAGCGTTGCCAAGTTGGGCGCTTGACAGTCCAAAGTAGATAGAGTAGCTCCCCGGAATCCCCTGGGGTGCAAATAGTGCCGTAGTTGAACCGCTTAGTTGCACTGAATCCCCGGCATTTTGCGTTAGGTTGTTCAACCAGTCCGTGAGAGACGAGCTAGCGGGAAGCGTATAGGAGTACGTTGTATATCCAGCGTGAACGGTTGATGGAGTAGATCCGGCGTACGACATAGTTACGATAGTTGAGGACTGGTAGCCAAGACTTGTTACAGCGTTGATTGTAGTTTGTGTTGGCACGCTCGATACGGGCTTGAGTTCGTTGGTCGGTACGTCGACCGCAACGACATAAGAATATTGACTTCCTTGACTCAAGTCGTCAGCAGACAACGCGGGTACATCAAAGTTGATTGTTGCAGAAGCATGTCCTCCATACGTGCAAGGATTCCCCCCCCGCAGCTAAATTCGCCACCGACTTGCACATTTCCCCCACATCCGGTTAATAGTGGGATCGAAAAGGCTGCAATTGCGATGAGTGGTAACATGCGAGCATATTGCATGGTGAACCTCCAAGAGAGTGATTGAACTACGCTGCGACAGTACCACAACACGTTCGGCAAAAAGTTGGTAACTTCATGTTTGCAGGGAAATCAATCGGTAACCATTTGGCGTGATCTCCACCCTTCGATGGAGGGTTAGTGCACCTCTGCAGCCGGTATACTGCAAGGCGTGATCCGGTCCCTTACCGTCCGCCGGTTCCTCTGGAGTGTAGATTGACTTTTTCCCGCAGAGGTTTTCTCCGTTCGCTCTCGCGCACGGCGATGGTGCTGTCTCTGGAAGACGTGCTGTCGCTGGCTCGCCCGTTGTTTGCTCAGCAAGCTCAGGCGCCTGCTGCTGGCATGGCCCGCCCAGCCTACGACGCACCGATTCGCGAAGCCACCGGCGGCCTTCATTCGCCCATCGCGGGCACGCCACTCGGACTGAGCTTCCTCGATGTCGCGCGCGAGTCTGGCCTCAACGTGAAGACGATCTATGGCAATGAGCACAAAAATAAATATCTGCTGGAGACCACCGGCTGCGGCGTCGCATTCTATGACTACGATCAGGATGACTGGCTCGATATCTTCCTCGTTAATGGCTGGCGGATCGATGGCTTCCCCAAGGGGCAGGAGCCAATCTGCCATCTCTTCAAGAACAATCGTGACGGCACCTTCACCGACGTGACGCAGAAGGCCGGACTGGCACGCTCTGGATGGGGACAGGGTTGCTGTGTTGGCGATTACAACAACGACGGCTGGAACGATCTCTTTCTCAGCTATTACGGCCAGAATGCGCTTTACCGTAACAACGGCAATGGCACGTTTACCGAAGTGACCAAAGAAGCTGGCCTGATGCAGTCCAAGCTGCGTTGGAACTCCGGCTGCGCGTTTCTCGACTATGACCGCGATGGCCACCTCGATCTCTTCGTCGGCAACTACATCGACTTCGACATCAAGACCGCGCCCGACCCAGCCGATGCAGGCTGCTCCTACAAAGGCATCACCGTCGCCTGCGGTCCGCCAGGACTCGAAGGCGGACACAACATCCTCTATCACAACAACGGAGACGGCACCTTCACCGACGTCAGCGAAAAGGCGGGCATGAATACCGCTATCGGCACCTACGCACTCTCGGTCGCCGTCGGCGACCTGGACGGCGACGGCTGGCCGGATATTTACGTCGCCAATGATTCTACCGCAGCTACTTTTTACCAGAACCAGAAGGACGGCACATTCAAGGATGTGGCTATCGAGGCGGGCATCGCGTATTCGCCTGACGGCAAGCCACAGGCCGGAATGGGCGTCTCCATTGGAGATTTCAATCGGGACGGTCAGATGGATATCGTGAAAACGAACTTTGCCGGCGATACGGATTCACTCTATGAGAATTTAGGCGACGGCACCTTTGAGGAT
>JAJZHE010000153.1 GCA_021804655.1 Acidobacteriota bacterium | reverse complement strand
TTTCGCGCGACCGCCATCCCACTCGCCAGCAGCACCACCGACGCTGCCAGCGGCACCAGCATCCCCAGCCGCAGCGACCCTCCCGCAGCCGAGGCCAGACCAGTCCACCACGGCAGTGATGCCGACCCAAGCCCAGCCACCCAGAAAATCCCCGCCTGCTCCCTGTGACGCAGCGCAAAGGCCAGCGCCAGCGGATACACTGGACCCAACCCAAACCCCACCAGCGCATTCCCGCACAGTATCCCCGCCTGCACCGGAGCCGCCACCAGCATCACCAGTCCCGCCATAATCGTCCATGCACTTTGCAGCAGCAGTCCGCGCTCTGTCCGCCAGCTCAGATACCGCGTCGATGCCAGCGCCCGGCTGGCCAGAATTCCGCCCCAGAAGAGGCTGCCCGCCAACACCGCTGTCGTAATGCTTTGATGCTCGCGCCGTGCATATTCGGCCACCCATCCGCCCATTGTGCTTTCGATCCCGGTTGGCAGAAACGCCAGCAGCAGCAGCGGCAGTGGCCACATCATCCGCGCCTGGATCCATCGCCCTTCCCGCAGCCTTTTCCGCGGCTCCTGTTGCGCTAAAGTGTCTGCGCTCGCGCCCAAGGCGGCGCTCAGCAACACTACTCCCGACAGCGCCAGAAAGACCCCCGCCAGCGTCGCGCAAATCTGCTGCACGCTGGCCACTCGCAGCGAATGCGCCGCCAGCAACGGGCACGCAACGGCTCCCGCGGCCCACACCATATTCAGCCGATTCATCTCCCGCGCGCCGTCTCGCTTGTGCCGCGCCGCTCGCATCAGGCTGATCGCCGTCATCGTGCTGCCCAGCCCAAGGCCAAACAGAAACATCGCCTCGAAGCGTATCCACGCCGACCCAAACGCAATCGCCACCAGAGCCACACCCACCGCCGCGCAGCCGAGCGCTACCACAGCCCGCCGATACTGTCCTGCCAGCAGCGCCCCCGTCGACGATCCCACCCACGCCAGGAAAAACAACCCACCCGCGCCGCCATCCCGCATCGCCCACTCGTGCATCAGCGCCGGCAGCACAGCTCCCGGCAGCGCCATCCCAACACCCGTTCCCGCGAAGATCAGATAAAGCAGCGCCGCCTCGCTCCACGAGGCAACCGTTCGCTTCTTCGCCGGCTGGCTGTCTGGCACCTCCACTACCTCGACCGAGCGGCCGCACCGGTCGACTCCCGCACGATCAACTCCGGGGCCACCGTCACCTCGGCCTGCGCCTTGCCTTCGCCGCTCAACTGCTCAATCAGCAGCCGCGCCGCCAGCGCGCCCATCTCCGCCAGTGGCTGGCGAATCGTCGTCAGCCGCGGCGAATGAAACGCCGCGTACGGCACGTCGTCGAAGCCGATCACCGAAACATCCTGCGGCACTCGTATATGCGCATCGTGCAGTGCGCGAATCACCCCGATCGCCGCAACATCGTTGAAACACACCATCGCCGTAAACTTCTGTTTCTGTCGCAGCAGCTTCTCCACCACCGGATACCCCAGCTCCGGCGTCGTCCGATCCTCATCGATGTGGATCGTCAGAGCCGGGTCGATCGCGATTCCCAAATCCTGTGCCGCCGCCTGCAAAGCCTCCCAGCGCGCATCCGAATCCGAGCTGTCTGGATGTCCGTGCATGAACGCTATGCTGCGATGCCCCAGCTCGTGCAGGTGACGCAGCGTCAAACGTGCCGCCTCGCTGTGGTCCAGCAGCACATTCGTCACCCCGGGAATCGTCGTATGCCCGGCAATTGAGACTGCCGGCACTGGCAATTGTCCTGGCAAGTGCGTGTCGATTGCCAGAATTCCTTCCGCACCTCGGCTCTGCATCATCCCTGGATATCGTGACACCAATTCTGCCCGATGCCGGTGCGTCGCAATAAAATTGAAGTAATCCTGCTCGATCAACTGCTGGAAAATTCCATTCATCACCTCGGAGTGGTAGCCCTCCGACAGGACCGGCGTCAGGATACCGACCATCATCGTCCGCCGATTGCGCAGCGAGCGCGCAATGTAACTCGGATGATAGTTCAACTCCCGAGCCATCGCGTGGATACGCTCCCGCGTTCGCTCCGGAATCGACCGGCCAGGCACGTTGTTCAGAACCACCGAAACTGTCGCAGGGTCAAGATTTAGGCGCGCAGCCAAAACCTTGAGTGTAACTGGAGGGTTGCACTCACCACCCAACTCCTGCGCCGCCGGGTTATTGTGCGATGCACTTCGGGTCATCCTTCGCGCCTCATTTCTTCAGGGACTTCCCGAACGGACTTTCCAACGTATACTACGGTAAAAAACAGTCCACAGGAATCTTTGCGCAAAGTCTAGCAGTCTCGCGATTGTATCGACAAACAGAAAATCGTTTCAGCAAAAAATATTTCCCGCGAACCTCGCCTTTCCAGCCTCAGTTCGTATAAATCCGCAGATAATCCACCGCGATTTGCGTTGGAAACATTGTCGTAGCCCCCGGCACGCCCGGCCAGTTGCCACCCACGGCCAGATTCAGAATCAAGAACGACGGCCCGGAGTCGAACGGCCAAACCGCACCGCTCAACGAAGAGATGCTTGCGGGTGTGAACGTAGCATACGGGTGCGTCGGGTCATCCACGTAATACGCCACCGATCCTGGCTTCCAGATCATCCCATACGTGTGCCACCCAGCCGCCGTCTCGCCGGCAGGGAAGTTGTAGTTCGTGCCGATGTTGTCGCCCGTGAACCCCGTCCCATGCACCGAACCCTTGTTGTAGTCCGGATTCGTCGCCGCGTCCACCCGTTCGGTAATATCCATCTCCCCGCTGGCCGGCCAGTTCACCGTCGCCACGTTGTTGCCAAGCATCCAGAACGCCGGCCACAATCCCTGCTGCTCCGGAACCTCGATTCGTGCCTCCACCCGTCCATACTGGAAGCTGAACAATCCCTGGCTCTTCATTCGCGCCGACGTATACACCCCCGCCGACGGCTGCTCGGCCACAATGTGCAGCGTTCCGTCCGTGCCCACATACGCATTCGGTGCAGACGCATTGCACGGCGCCGCATTTGATCCCCATGCGCAATAATTCTCTAACTCGTTGTTTCCCCAGCCATTACTGCCAGTATCGTATGTCCATGTCAATGGATCGGGTTGTGCATTCACACTCATCGAATTGCTAAATTCGTCGCTCCAGACCAGCGTTCCGGATGCAAGATTGATCGTGAAGTTCTGGTTTGCTGGCAAACTTGTGTTGAAGCCGCTCGCGGTCACAATTGCTTTCACCGTAACGCTGGAGGTGATCAGGAAAGGCGCCTCATACACAATCGAAGCCGTCGTTGGAGTTGAGCCGTCTTCCGTGTAATAAATTGTCGCTGATGGAATGGGACTCGTCAGCGTCACGACCTGCGCCCCGTTCAGCGCTGCGGTTGCCGTGATTGTTGGAGGCTGCGCCTGCACCAGATGCGGCGTCTTCGCCGTGCCGCCACTGCCCGCGCTGCCGCCACAGCTCAACATCAGCGGCACAGCCACCATCGTCGCCGCCACACGCACCCACTTCCGCCTCACTCGATCACCCATCATCGCCAACCTCCGCGCAGCACTCTTGATACCACCCCGCTTCGTTGCAGTCAAACGTTTTTCCACAAGTATCCAGCAACTCCATCCGAAATGCGCGCTGTGTGACGCTCCCCGTGCCTGCTCCTGTACTATGGGTAAACCCGCCTGTTCTCGCATCGAACGCTCGCCGGGCTTCAATCCATTACCGCATGGTCTTTCAGGAACATATCCATCCCGCGCCCGTCGGCAAACACACGCGCCGTCGCTGGCGTATTGCCTGGCTGCTCGGCATCGGCGTCCTCGTCAACTACTTCGACCGCGTCAACCTCTCCATCGCTCAGGCCGCGCTCCATCGCGACTTCGGCGTCGGCACCATTCTCTTCGGCTATCTGCTCGGCGCCTATAACTGGACCTATGCCTCGATGCAGCTTCCCATCGGCGTCATCCTCGATCGCTTCGGCGTCCGCCGCACCAGCCGCATCAGCATCTTCCTCTGGAGTGTCGCATCCTTCGCCGCCTCCGTAAGCCGCAGCATTCCCTGGTTCTTTGCCTCGCGCCTCCTGCTCGGCATCGGCGAAGCGCCCTCGTTTCCCGCCAGTTCCAAGGCCGTCAGCCGCTGGTTTCCGCGCGCCGAACGCACCACCGCCACATCCTTCTTTGACTCGGCCGCCAAGCTCGGCTCGGCCATCGGCGTTCCCGTGCTTGGTGTGGTGCTGCTAGCCATCGGCTGGCGCTGGAGCTTCGCCCTTACCGGAGCTATCAGTCTGCTCTATCTCGGCTATTTCTCGGTCGTCTATCGCGAGCCGGAGGACGATCCGCACCTCACAGAAGAAGAGCGCGCCTACATCGATTCATCTCCAGCCGACTCCCCGAGCGCAAGCCAGCAGCCCTTATCGCTCCTCGCTCTCGCGCGCCAGCCCAAGGTGATCGGCGTCTCCATCGGCTTCGGTTCTTACAACTACGTCTTCTACCTGCTGCTCACCTGGCTGCCCAGTTATCTCTCCACCGCGCTCCACATCGATCTGCTCCACTCGTTCCTTTACACCGGCGTTCCCTGGCTTTTTGCCACCGTCTGTGAACTGAGCATCGGTGGCTGGCTCATCGGCCATCTCATCCGCCGCGGCTACGACTCCAGCCGCGTTCGCCAGACCGTTTTGCTCTGCGGCATGGCATGCGGTCTTGGCATCTTCGGCGCGGCCAGCGCGCACACTGCGTTCGTCGCCCTCGCCTGGATCAGCCTCTCCATCGGCGGACTCTCCGCAGCGGCTCCCGTCGGCTGGTCCGTGCCGTCGCTCATCGCGCCGCGCAGCAGCGTCGGCTCCGTCGGCGGCATCCTCAACTTCTCCAATCAAATCTCCGCCATCGTCGCGCCAGTGCTCACCGGCTACGTCGTCGCCATCACTCACTCGTTTCGTTGGGCTTTTTTCGCAGCGGCGATTTATCTCGCCATCGGCATCCTCGCCTACCTGCTGCTGCTCGGCCGCATCGAGCCAATGTGCGACGCCGTCACCGGCGCATAGCCTTCCCACAGCCACGTCAAAGCCTCCGGCAGAGTCTGTTCGCGCACCGCTCGATCCACATGCCCCGCATTGCGCGCAAACACAAACTGGTATGCGTAGCCCTTCGCCGCCAACGCGCGCGCCATGCGCTCATTCGCCTCCACCCAGTCATGCATCCCGTCATGCAGCGCATTCGGATTGTAGAGGTCGCGGTCGCCTACCTCCAGCCAGATGCGCAGCGGCTTGCGCGGTGACTCCGCAATCCAGTGCTCGTGAAACTCCCATGCCCCGTGCGGCGATTTTGGATTCCTCGGCCACTGCTGATTGACATATGTCCCCGAATACGTCAGGACGCGGTGATACCACTCCGGATGAAACCACGCCATTGCCAACGCCGCCGAGCCGCCCGAACTGCCACCCATCGTCGCCCGTCCATCCGGGTTCGTCGTGAATCGAACCCCGCAATGCGCTTCCGCCGCGGGCAAAACCTCCGTCTGCACAAACTCCGCATACCGGCCCGACATCGTGTCATACTCCAGACCGCGCTCGCTACCCTGCGCATCCCCACCGCCATTGCCAATCGAGACAAACACCAGCGCCGGAATCCTGTGCTCGGCAATCAGCGCATCCAGAATCGGTAACATCATCCGATCTGGACCATCCGCTCCCACCAGCAGCGGCGCCGCATCGCCCGACTGATACCGCGCCGGCACATACACCTCCACGGTCCGTGTATACGGCGCGGCGTGTGATGTAACCAGCATGCGATCCGGATGCTCGGGATCGACTCGATTGAACGTCCCCGCATCCTGCTTCACGCCAGGATAGATTTTGCTCTCCTCTGAGCGCATCGTGAAGCTGCACGCTGTCCCGCGCGGCACATCCGCCGCAGGCGTCGTCTCCGGTGCAGCCGGATGCGTCGGCCCCAGAATGAAATTTCCATTCTGATCGACCGGCGGCACCGCTCCATCCGGCAGCTCGACAGACTTCACATATCCCGCAGAATGCGCATCCCGCGTCGGCGGCGGAGCCGGTTTCTCCGCCCTGCATGCTGCCGCGCCTGTCGCCATCAGCGCCAATATCCCAAGCCAGATTCGTCCGCTCATTTCCGTTCTCCTTGCTTCGCTTTGCTCGTCGTCGCGCGTACCGCACCCGTTGAAATTCCCCCATCCACCAGCAGCGTCTGCCCCGTCATGTAGCGGCTCGCCTCTGAGGCCAGAAACAC
>JAJZHE010000152.1 GCA_021804655.1 Acidobacteriota bacterium | reverse complement strand
AAATGAATTTCCATTTTGCGAGCGATGTGCGCTATGACGGCGAAGAGGGGAACCTGCGCCTGGGAGGGTTTGAGCTCGTTGGCGGAGATGAGACGCAACTTCCACATAGCTATGCCCAGGCAAGACGGTGGTGGCAGCGATCGATCCCACCGACCGAAACATGCAGTATGGTTAGAGCGTGTTTCATATATACCTCGGTGGCTTCGTAGCGGTTCATCAACCCCGCTTTGATCGCGGGTCTGATACGGGCGGCTTCAGGCTTTTGTTGATTGATGAAACACGCTCTACGTGGAATTCGTGTGCCACTGAGGACTCGATCAGAGTGGAACGAGCAGGAAGAGAGCATCCTGAACTGCGGATTACCAAGCCTCCGTTGCGACTGTCATTTCTTCACGATTGGCGGTTGATCGCATCCGAACCGTCAATCTTTGCTTGAGACGCAGTCTTATCCGCAACCGTCTTGGCGATTTCGTCGAGGCGGTTCTTGCGAAGCTCATCGTTCAATACGATAGCTTCAGCGATCTCGCGCATCGACTTGCGGCGCTGACGGCTCTCGCGCTGCATCGCTTTGTAGGCGGAATCTTCATCGAGGCCGAAGTCGCGCTGGAGCACTCCTTTGGCCTTTTCGATGTGCTTCCGAGATTCCAGCCGATCGGAGAGCTGAAGGTTCTCTGTTTCGAGCCTGGCCCTTTCTAACTCTGCTCCAACCAGGTGGCCGGTCATCGTGAGCAGACGAACTTCGTTTTCTGTGTGTTGATATGGCTTTCGATGTTGCAGGTTGATGACACCGACCAGCTTGCCACGGCAAAGGATAGGCACAGAGAGAAAGGCTTCAAAGGTGTCTTCGGGCAAATCCTTGAAGCGTTTGAAGCGCGGGTCTGTCAATGCCTTGGCGGGAATGGCGACAGGTTCGCGATGCCAGCCTACCCAGCCGGTAATTCCCTGGCCAAGCCAAAGGCCGAGATGATCGACGACGTCGGAATGTGGATTCTTCGACGCGCGCAGCACCAGTTGATTGTCTTCGAGAACGTAGACGAAGCAGGAGTCGCAATTAATGACCGAGCAGGCGAAATCCACAATACGATGAAGGACCGTGTGAAGTGGATCCGAGGCGGCCATGCGACTTCCAATCTCATGCAGAAAATCGACGCCTGAAAGCGCAGCCTTCCCGGCAATCGGGGTGGCTGCTTCTCCGCGCAGGAGCGGGCTGAGGGCAGGCGCTGGAACGCGAGAAACATGGAGCGCGGCAGCCGATCGCTTTTGTTCTAACAAGGCACCCGCATTCTGAGATATCTCTTTGATGAGGAATCCCATCTTCGATTGCGTCGGCTCATAATCCGGCTGCAGGCCATAAAGGGAGAGGCCTTCCGTCGTACTGGGGCCAATGGACCCGATGACCGTTGTGCGGAAGCCTTCGCAGAGCGATTCGGTGTAGCCCATGCGCTCCGCCATAAGAAACAGGTGTGCGACCTGTCCCGCATTCATGAATAGGACGACATCGACATGGCCATGTGCGAGCGCCAGGACGGCCTCGCGCAATGGTTGAACGTCCTCCGGCAAGGCCCACTGATAAACCAGGATGCGGGTAATGGATACGCTCTTTTCGGCGAGCGCTGTCAGCAATTCTGGATTCGAGGTGCCGTATTCCTGCACGGCGATATTCATGCCCTGGAGGGAAGAGCCGAGTTTTGCCTCCAAAGCAGACATCAGAGATCGCCACGTGAAAGGCTCTGGCGCAACGACAGTGATGGGAAGCTCCAATTCGCGGAGTGCACTGGAGGACTTGGGTCCGCGAGCGGCAATTTTGACACTGCGGAGCGCGGCAAGAAATTGCTCGCGGTCATAACGCTCCGAGGCACTTTGGACAAGCGCGCGGACACCGACCCCTGTGGTGAAGATGACCAGATCGAATGCGCCGCGCAACAAGGCTTCCGTGAAATCAATAATCGGCTGATTGGATTCGAGGGGAATTTCGCGCATGGCAGGGGCCGTTAGCGGATCACCGCCATAGGTGCGGATCAGCTTTCCGACTTCAACTGCGCGACGCGATTCCAAGGAAAGTACGCGCAAGCCGCCAAACGTTGCCCCGGGCATGTTGTTTCTCCGTTAACTGAATGCAAAAAACGATCGATCTGAAATCGTCGAGCCTGCCCGTAACTCCATGGATCCGGGTGGCAAATGATTGACGTTTACGATACAAAAAACTCACCAGACTCATCGTGCTGAACTACGCTTTATCAAATCGGTTTCCAGGTCGATGCCTCAGATAAATCCTTACCTGGAACCCAGACTGAAGCTTAAAGAACTGGGGCGCATTCGCGGCGCGCTCTTGGAGCGGGACAGAGAGCGGCACAGAGTTCGCCGCGAACAATTACGTCTTTTCAAACGCCATCGGTACGTCCTGGTACCGATCACGTTCGAGGAATGCCTGACTCCTTAATTAACACGGAGTTCATCGACAAAGCAATGAAGAGGCACGCAATATTCGGAAACTTGGCCAAAGAGACGCTGCAATCGCTATCGCGATGGTCCTGCAATCCCACTTGCGCTCCGAGCGATTTACCTTTATGCTCAAACCCAACCACTCCACGCGGAATGGTTGCTTTTAGCCTTCCGCTTGCATTTGACCGGCCCTGCGCGCCGGCAGCTTCCCTAACGGAGTGATTTAGAGTCGGCTCCCCGATGAGCCTGGCCAAGCCGCCGCAAATTGACCCACACATCGAGTTGAGCTTTTGTGCCTGGATTCAGTCGCACGATAGCGAATCGGATGTGTGCCCCGGTGCCAGAGATACTCTTTGCACTTTGCTCGCAAACTCACATCGATGGAGCTGTCCCCATGGAACTACCCCTACTCGAACGAGTCCGGGCAGGCGACGATGCCTTCCTCCTCACCACCGCGGCGAATCCAGCCGACGGAGTGATGGCTTCGTTGTGCGGGATAGGTTCAAACATCGCGCTGCCCGCTCCGCCGGGACCCGGCGAGCAATATCGCTTTCACTTCGACATGACCAAGTGCATCGGATGCAAGTGCTGCGTAGTGGCCTGCAACGAGCAAAATGGAAATCCTGCGGATATTCTCTGGCGGCGCGTTGGCGAAATCGAAGGCGGCATTTACCCGGATACGCTTCGCCACTATCTCTCGATGGGCTGCAACCACTGCCTTGAACCCACCTGTATGACGGGGTGCCCAGTCGATGCCTATTCCAAGGATGGCCCAACGGGAATTGTGCGTCACAGTGCGGACATCTGCATTGGCTGCCAGTACTGCACTTGGAATTGCTCGTATGGCGTTCCGCAGTACAACCCTGAGCGCGGAGTCGTGGGCAAGTGCGATATGTGCTACGGAAGATTGACCAAGGGGCAGCAGCCGGCCTGCGTCTCCGCATGTCCTGAGGGCGCAATCCGAATTGAGACGATTCGCACGGCGGAGTGGCGCGAGGAATATCGCGCGGACGCTAATTCGCCAGGCATGCCTTCGGCAGACGACAGCCTCTCGACGACGCGCATCACGCTTCCCGCACGGATGCCCCACAATCTTCGAAAAGTTGATCTCAACCGATTGCGTCCCGAGCATCCGCACTGGCCATTGGTCACGATGACGGTTCTCACCCAGCTCTCCGTTGGCGCATTTGCCTCCATCTGGCTTCTGGAACTCTTGAGTGCCCATGCGCATCGCTGGGCAGCTTTGGTTGCTTTGGCCGTGGCGGCTCTTGCACTCGCTTCCTCCACTCTGCATCTTGGTCGGCCCATTCATGCCATCCGCGCGCTCAAGATGTGGCGCCGCTCGTGGCTCAGCCGCGAAGTGCTGCTGTTCACACTATTTGCCGGCGCGGCTGCCGCTTACTCCGCGGCGCTGTGGATGAACCTGCCAAAAGCTTTGCTGCTTGGCGCTGTGACGGTTGTCTTTGGAATTTGCGGTGTGGGCGCGAGTGCGCGCCTTTATCTGGTTCCGGGGCGTCCCGCATGGAACTCGCCATTCACCATCCTGGAGTTTTATCTGACGGCCATTTTGCTTGGTTCCGCCGGTACAAATATCCTGGCTGGCGCGCTTCCTTTGTCGCGCCTGGCAACATTATGTGCCGGTCTCACCACCTTGGTTGTGGCAGGACTCAAAATCGTCTGGCTAGCCCGATCTGAAGTCTATGAGCGCCGAGGAGCCTACTCGCTTTTATTCACTCTGCTCACCAACCATCTTCTGTTGCGCTTCCTGCTGTTAAGCGCCGGACTGCTGATGTTGCCCCTCGCGCAATCGCGCTGGACAGCGGTTCCCATCGCCCTTGCACTGATTGCCGGTGAATTTGTCAGCCGTTATCTGTTTTTTGTCAGCGTGGTTCCAACAAACATAGCCACCGAATACCTCGCCGTGGAGGCTGCATGACCTTGCTGCGCTGGCTTGCACAGAAGAGTGGATTGGATATCCGCTCAGCAGAATATAGCTACGGTGAAGATCCGGTACTGGGCTTTACGTCGAATCGCAAACACGCCGACCGGTGGGTGAACAGCACCTGCGGATACTGCTCCGTTGGCTGCGGAATGCAACTTGGCGTGCGCGACGAAAAAGTTGTGAGCGTGCGCGGCAACCCCAATCACCCGGTCAACTCTGGAAAACTCTGCCCCAAAGGACTTGCCGAACATTACGCTATCGACGCGGACGACCGCGCCAGATATCCGCTGCTGCGCAAGCGCGGTCAGTTGACCCGCGTCAGTTGGGAAGAGGCAATCGATACTCTTGTGGAGCGATTTCAAGAGGTTCAGCAAAAGTATGGCCCTCAGGCTCTCGGCATCGTCAGTACCGGTCAGTTGGTCACAGAAGAGTTTTATGCGCTGGGCAAGTTGGTGCAGCTCGGATTGAGTACAACCAACTATGACGGCAATACAACTCTCTGCATGTCCACGGCAGTCGCCGGCTACAAGCGATCTTTCGGCAGTGATGGTCCTCCTGGCGCTTATGAGGACCTTGAGGTGGCCGATGTCATCCTGCTCATCGGAGCCAACATTGCGGAAAACCATCCGATCCTTTGCACGCGGGTTGAAGCCAACCGAGCGAAAACACTGATCGTAGCCGACCCGCGCGTCACCAAAACAGCAATGATGGCAGACCTCTACCTCCCAGTGAAGCCACGATCCGATCTGGCGCTCATCAACGCTATCCTGCGCATCGTGATTGATGAGGAACTCTACGACAAAAAGTACGTCGAGGAACACACCACCGGTTTCGCGGAGCTGCAAGCCTCCCTTGAGCTTTACACCGCCGACTACGCCGCAAACATCACGGGCCTGTCTCCAGATCTGATCCGGAAGACCGCTTTGTTATACGGCAACGCGAAGGCTGCGTTCATTGGATGGACGATGGGTGTCAACCACAGCACGAAAGGTACCGAGACAGTGAACGCAATGAACAATCTTGCGCTCATCACCGGCAACATCGGGCGTGCCGGCGCATCGCCGTTTTCCATCACCGGGCAATGCAACGCCATGGGCACGCGCGAAGCAGGATTTGCTTCGGGGCTTCCTGGCTATCGCAAATTTGAATCGGAAGACGACCGTGAAGAGCTTGCACAGCTTTGGAGCCTGCCGGTCGAGCGCATCCCGACCAAGCGCGGTCTCGCCTATCCCGACATCATCGAAGCTGCTGTATCAAGAAAGATTCGCGCACTCTGGATCATCGGCACTAATCCCCTGGTCTCCTTTCCAAATATCGATGTGCTCAAACAGGGTCTAAGCAATTTGGATTTTCTCGTTGTGCAGGACGGCTTTCATCCGACTCCTACGACCGAGCTGGCGGACATGGTCCTGCCGGCAGCCATCTGGGGCGAGAAAGAGGGAACCTACACTAACTCCGAACGGCGCGTCAGCAAAGTCAACGCCGCGGTCAATCCACCAGGCGAGGCGCGAAGCGATTTCGATATCTTCTTGGCGGTCGCCGAACGGCTCGGCTGTCGGGCGGAGCTTTTCCCGGGCTGGCAGGGACCAGCCGATGCCTTCGACGAATGGCGTCGCGTGAGCGCGGGACGGCTTTGCGATTACTCCGGCATCACTTACGCGGCGCTTGAAGACGAAGGGGGAATCCAATGGCCATTTTCCGAAAGCACTTCCATGAATCCCCAAGGCGCGCGCAGGCTTTATAGCGACGGCAACTTCCAGACCGATGATGGCCGAGCCCAGCTCTTGCCTGTGCAATGGGCGCCGTTCCCCGAGCAGCCGCACGCCGAGTTTCCTTTGATCCTTAACACCGGGCGTACCGTCGAACATTGGCACACACGCACCAAGACCGGAGGCATT